>CAISYK010001189.1 GCA_903889605.1 uncultured Bacteroidota bacterium | reverse complement strand
CGCTCTAATCCACTGAGCTAATAGGACACTGTTGCCCTTTGCCCTTTTTAAGAAAAAGGGCCCAAAAAGGCTTTGAAATTTTTGGGGTCTTTTTTCTTAAAAGACTAAACCCCTTATCTATATATTTAATTGCTCCTTTAGGTATATTATTTCGGCTCCACAAAACCTTTCTTAAGTTTTTCCAAATACAAAATCCCGTCCATCAGTTCCTCTTGCGCATGTTGAATCCAATCAATTGTTTTCAAATCTGTACGATCAAGAGTTGTGCCATATTTTGCTTTTCCAATTGCAGACCTCTCTAGAAATTTAGCAATAACTGCTTGAACTATGGTATCATCTGCTTCCATCTTATTTGTATATTATTGTTTTCTTCTTAAGTATTTTTACCGTCTAAACTTTCATATTCTACAATAAATAGGAATGAACACTATAAATACATATACTATTGGAGATAATTTAACTCTTTTAAAAGGCCTATTAGAAAACACGATTGATACAATTTACATGGACCCCCCTTATAACACTGGAAGAAATTTCTTCTATTTTCAGGACAAGTTTGCCAATTTTCCCCATTTTATGGAAGAGCGCCTTACCGAATGCCACCGAGTTCTGAAAAAAGACGGAAATATTATAATCCATGTTGAACCACGTATTTCACATCATATTCGCGTAATATGTGATAAACTCTTTGGCGAATCGAACTTTAAAAATGAAATTGTATGGCGTAGTGGAGGAAATGCTAAAAATATACATCAACTCGGTAGAAATCATGATACGTTAATTGTGTATGGCAAGAGTTCAAAATCAAAGTTTTTCCCGTTGTACAAGCCTTACAGCGAAGAGCATAAGAAGAATCAAAAGATGTGTCCAATTCATAAAAAGCTGTATTCAACATCTACAGCACATAACTCACAACCCGAAGTGAATCCCCGCCCAAATCTCACATATGAATGGAAAGGAAATATAAAACAAACTGATGATATCTTAATTGTCGGCATCCGATTATAAATTTCCTGTAAAAAACAAAATTATTTATAAAAAAATGAAAACATATTTTTTTAAGACTTATTTAATTCTCTTTGCAATTGCGTTCAGTTTTTTTTCCTGCGAAAAAAAACAAAAACATCAAGTGCAAAAAAAACAAATTTCCTTCAAACCGCCAATTTCAATTATTGGATCTTGTCCAATTCTTATTCTTTCCGATACATGTCCTAAACCTAATTTTTATGAGGTGCCAGAAAAAAATGTTGTTAGTTATATATTTCAAACTAAAAAAGGGCCTAAAACTTTCAAACATTACCCGCCTGAATCAACTCCGCTTACTGCCGGTGAAGCAGGAGGATTTACCTATATGCCGAATTACAACACCGAGCAGGGTTTGGCATTAAGCAGTGTTACCTGCGGTTTTAAAGATAAATCTGGTAATCTATGGTTTGGGACACAGGGGGGGGGAGTAAGCCGGTATGACGGCAAATCCTTTGCAAATTTCAACACTGCACAAGGACTGGCAAGCATTAGTGTTTTGAGTATCTTGGAAGATAAATGCGGGAATCTTTGGTTCTCCACCTATGGAGGCGGGGTAAGCAGATATGATGGCAGATCATTTACTAATTTCACCAAATTACAAGGGCTGGCGAGTAATAATATTTTGTGCAGTACTATTGATAAAACCGGAAAGCTTTGGTTCGGCACTCATGGTTTTGGAGTCAGCAGCTTTGATGGTAATGTCTTTAAAAATTTTACCGAAAAAGAAGGCTTGAGCAATAATAATGTCAGGGCAATAATTGAAGACAAGTGCGGAAACCTCTGGTTCGGTACTGATGAAGGCATTTCTAAGTATGATGGGAATCGGGTTGACGCAATTGAAGGAGGTGATAAAAATGCACAGCAAACTCAGCAAGACATTAGAAAAATAAATGGAAAACTTGTTAAATCCTTTACAAATTTTACAGAAAAAGATGGCCTGATTAATAATGCTGTTGTTTCAATGCTTGAAGACAAAAAAGGAAATATTTGGTTCGGAACCGGCCGAATGGGAGTCAGCAGATATAACCCTCAAAACAAAAGTAGAAACTCTTCTTTTACCAATATTACTACAGCTCAAGGTTTGGTGAATAATAATGTTTTATGCATTACCGAGGATAAAACCGGAAATATTTGGTTCGGCACAAATGGAGGCGGAATAAGCCGATATTCCTGTCCAGACAAAAATGGGAAATCCTTCTTTACCAATTTTACAACTGCTCAGGGGCTGACAAATAATACAGTTTGGAGTATCACAGAAGATGAAACCGGAAATCTTTGGTTCGGAACGTATGGGGGCGGAATAAGCCGGTATGATGGAAAAGCCTTTACTGATTTTACCAAAGGCCAGGGCCTGGGAGAAAATAAAGTCTTTGGTATCACAGAAGATAAATCCGGAAACCTTTGGTTCGGAACTTATGAAGGCGGTTTGAGCCGATACAATGGTAAATGCTTTACTAATTTTAAAACCTCTCAGGGACTTGCTGGTGATGCTGTTTTTTGCGGCACTTCGGATAATAATGGAAGCCTTTGGTTTGGATCCGAATCAGGCGGTGTAAGTCGTTACGCCTTGCCCGACAAATTTGGCAACTCTTCATTTACCAATTTTACCACTATTCAAGGTTTAGCTGATAACGGCGTTTCAGCTGTTTTTAAAGATAAAATTGGTAATATTTGGTTAGGCACTTCACACGGCGGGGTGAGTAAATATGATGGAAGCCGCATTGAAGCAATTGAAAAAGGTGATACAATTGCTCTGAAAACACAAAAAGACCTAAAAAAAATAAATGGGAAACTTGTTAAATCCTTTACCAATTTTTCAACTGATCAAGGACTGGCATTTAATAAGATTTTGTGTATCACCGATGATAAAAAAGGGAATTTATGGTTCGGCACCGAAGGGGGCGGTGTAAGCAGATATGATGGAAATCGAGTTGATGCAATTGAAAATGGAGAAAAAGTTTCTCAGCAGGAACAACAAGACCTGAAAAAAATAAATGGAAAACTTGTTAAAACATTTACTAATTATACAACTGACCAAGGACTTGCAAATAATACTGTTTTTAGTATCATTGAAGATAAATTCGGAAATATTTGGTTTGCAACTTCCGGCGGCGGCGTAAGCTGCATCCGCCGTAAACATCCTTCAACAGGAGAAGTGAACTCAGCACTCGAGAATACAGGGAAGAAAGATGGAGAGCCGGCTCTTTTTACTAATTTCACCACTGCCCAAGGACTTGCTGACGATGTAGTATACGCTGTTGCTGAAGATCCGCTCAGCAATATGATATGGTTCGGAACAAATTTAGGATTATCTGGTTTAAAACTAAACTCTATTTCATTTGAAAAAGGCGCAGCCGAATTCGAAAATTTCAACATTAATACGGGCTATCCAATTAAAGATTTAAATTCCAATGCTTTATTTATTGATAGTAAAGGAATAATTTGGGCTGGTACTGGTGATAAGTTGGTAAGGTTTGATTATAAAGGATTAAATAAAAGCATGCATCCTCCTAAAGTTGTTATTCAAAGCATTAAAATCAATAATGAAAATATTTGCTGGAATAATCTTGCTGAAAACCTGGATAAGGAAGTTTTGAAAAAGAAAAGTGAACTGAGTAAATCTGAGAGCGGCAATAATAATTCCCAGATTAATAATGGCTCCTGTTTGAAAGACTCATTATATTCAGCTGTGAATTCCTTATCAGTATCTCCAAATATTATTGAAGAGATTGCTACCTTCGGAAGAGCATTAACTGATGCTCAGCGCGAAATAATGGCAGGGAAATTTTCAGATATAAAATTTGATGATATTACTCCTTTTTATCCTTTGCCGGAAAATCTTGTATTGCCGTATAAACACAACAATGTAACTTTTGATTTTGCTGCCGTTGAACCGGCAAGACCTCTTATGGTACGTTATAAATATATACTTGATGGTTATGATAATGAATGGAGCCCTCTAACGAATAAAACAACCGCAGCATTTGGTAATATTCATGAAGGAGATTACACCTTCAGGCTTCAGGCACTTAACCCTGATGGTATTTGGAGCAAGCCCGTTACTTATACTTTTAAAGTTCTCCCTCCATTTTATCGTGCAGGCTGGATGTATTGTATTTATATAATTTCTGTATTAGGCATACTGTACAGCCTTTACTACGCACGTACTGCGTCTCTGCGCAGAGAAAAAGAGATACTTGAACACACTGTCAGATTGAGGACATATGAAGTGGTTAAGCAAAAAAATATTGTGGAAGAAAAAAACATAATTGTAGAAAAGCAAAAGAAAATGGTTGAAGAAAAAAACACTGTAATCACAGACAGCATAGAATATGCACAAAATATTCAACAAGCGATACTCCCTTCTGAAGAAGAAATTTCCAAACACTTTCAAAATCATTTTATCTTTTATTTACCTAAAGATATTGTCAGTGGTGATTTCTATTGGATTTATGAAGATAAGGAAAGAGTTTGGATAGCCGCAGCTGACTGCACCGGACATGGCGTAGCCGGAGCTTTTATGGCCTTATTGGGGAATAATCTTCTTAACGATTCTATTAAAGTAAACGCAAAACATTCTCCTTCAGAAATTCTTGATGAATTAAATACTCAAATATTAAATATTCTAAAGCAAAATAATAAAAACGCCTCTGCAAAATACGGAATGGATATAGCACTTATTTCCATAGATAAAAAAATGACTGAGTTAGAATATGCAGGAGCACATCATTCTTTACTTATTTTCAGAGGCAGGGAATGCATTCAAATAAAAGCGAATCAACGCTCAATAGGCTTTATAAAAAAGTATGGAGAATCAGGTTTTGTTAATCATAATTTCAAACTCGTAAAAGGCGATATGCTGTATATATTTTCTGATGGATATGCTGATCAGATTGGCGGACCAGAAAAGAAAAAAGTATTTTCTCAACCTTTTAGAGACCTGCTGCAGTCTGTTTGTGAACTTGAAATGTTGGAACAAAAGAAAATTCTAAATAAAACAATTATGAATTGGAAAGGAAATATTAATCAAACTGATGATATTTTAGTATTAGGTATCCGCATATAGTTTCTTATTCATCAGATATAACAACGTATTAAATAAATGAAAACTAATATTTACCCGATTTCCATTATTCTATTAATCTTAAATTCCTTTTTATTTTCCTGCGGAAAAGATCATAAGCTCCATGAGCAAAAAAATGATTTTTCTTTTAAACAGCCGATTACCATTGTTGAATCTGCACCTATAGTGATAATATCCGACACTTGTCCAAAGCCTATTACAATTATAATCCCTGCTAAAGACAGCATCACATATATTGTCAGAACTAAGGATGGAAATAAAATAAAAAAATGTCCTCCGCTGAGGGCCGCTCCACTTAATGGTGGGGAAGCTGGAGGCTATACTTTTATGCAAAACTTTAATACAGAACAAGGTTTGGCTTTAAGCTCAATTTGCTGCGGCTATAAAGATAGATGCGGGAATATGTGGTTTGGAACACAAGGCGGAGGTGCTAGTAGATACGATGGAAAATCATTTACTAATTATACTGCAAATCAGGGTTTGGCAAATAATACTGTTTTGTGTATTACTGAAGATAAAAATGGGAATATGTGGTTCGGAACTAATGGCGGCGGTGTAAGTAAATACGATGGAAAATGTTTTACAAATTTTACTACTGAGCAAGGTCTTGTAAACAATAGAGTTTACAGTATCGCTGAAGAAAAAAATGGGAATCTATGGTTCTCTACTATAGATGGAATAAGTCGTTTTACACCTGCATCAATTCGGTCGGGAAAGCCTTACCTTTTCACAAATTTCAATACTAATGAGGGATTAATATATAATGCTGTAATATGCAGCCTTATCGATACAAAAGGGAATATTTGGTTCGGAACAGAGAAAGGATTAAGCATATATAATCAGGAAATCCTCCCTGCCTCTCCCACAGTTACGGAATCTGGGGTACAAAACAAGTCAAGCGTTTTTGCGGGTAATAGTTCTTCCCTTTCAGGGAGGTCAGTTGGGGCTTTATTTACAAATTACACTACCGACCAAGGGCTTAGTAATAATTATATTAAATGCATCTTAGAAGACAAAACCGGAAATATTTGGTTAGGGACTATGCATGGCGGAATAAGTAAGTACGATCCAACTGTGAAATTACATCCTGAAAAAAAGTCTGCTCATGAAGTCATTTCAGCCTTCTCCAATTACAAAATAGCACCTGGAGATATGTATGAAAATGTTTACTGCATTACGGAAGATAAAACTGGGAATATTTGGTTTGGAACTGCCGGTGGTGTCAGCAGATACAACCCAAAAGTAAAACATCCTGATGGGGCTGACATATTTACGAATTTTTCTACCGCACAAGGGGTTTCAAATAAAAATATTAGAAGTATTACTGAAGATAAAACTGGAAATCTATGGATTGGAACAGCCGGCAGCGGACTGAGTAAATATGGCGGCAAATCCGTTACAAGTTATACAAATGAACAGGGGTTGGAAACTAATATGATTTGGGGCATTACTGAAGATAATAAAGGAAATCTTTGGTTTGTTGGCGGCAGTACTGTATGCAGATTTGACAGAAAATCATTTACTAATTTTGGCAGCGGGATTTATATGCCTAATTTAAGATGTGCAGTGGTAGATAAAATGGGTAACATCTGGTTCGGCAGTACTATGGGAGTCACCAAATTTGATGGTAAATCATTCACTGATTATACTATGGCGCAGGGGCTTCCTCACAATACTGTTTTGAGCATTGCTGAAGATAAAATAGGGAATATTTGGTTCGGAACTTATGGCGGAGGCGTCAGTAAATACGATGGTAACCGGGTTGAAGCAATTGAAAAAGGAGAAACCATTTTTCCAAAAAACCTTAAAGGTTTAAAAAAATTAGATGGGAAATTTGTTAAAACTTTTACAAATTATAGTAACGCTCAAGGGTTGGCAGGTAATATAGTTAAATGCATAATTGAAGATGAAGTTGGAAATATGTGGTTTGGAACAAATGGATACGGCGTTAGTAAATATGATGGAAACCGCGTTGATGCAGTTGAAAGCGGTGATGTTATTGCCCTGAAAACACAGCTCGACTTGAAAAAAATAAATGGAAAACTTGTTAAAACATTTACTAATTATTCTAAGGTTCAAGGTCTTTCAAATAATACCATTTACAGCATCATGGAAGATAAAGCAGGCTCTCTTTGGTTTGGAACAGCAGGCGGAGGCGTATGCAGATACAGCCCCAAAATAGAAGTCGCTGCTTGCCTCCCAAAAGCGGCTTCTGTTTTCACAAATTATACTTCTGCCCAAGGGTTGGCTGACAATAATGTGTATGATATTGTTGAGGATACTCTTAACAATATGATTTGGATGGGCACTAACATAGGTTTGTCAGGGCTGAAACTAAATTCCTTGAATTCCGGAACCCATGAACCTGAATTTGAAAACTTTAATAATAAAACTGGTTATCCTATAAAAGATCTTAATACAGGGGCATTATATTTAGATAAAAAAGGAATTATATGGGCAGGGACAAGTGAGAAGCTCGTGAGGTTTGATTACAGCAGTATCCTTAAATACACTGAACCTCCGGCAGTATTTATTCAAGCAGTTAAAATTCATGGCGAAAACATTTCATGGTATAACCTTAAATTGAAAGGATTAAATGGAGAT
>CAISYK010001188.1 GCA_903889605.1 uncultured Bacteroidota bacterium | reverse complement strand
TATAATGAGGTTTTAGAGTTTCCGTGCAGATACTAATTATAAATAATTATAAATAATGCCTTCAGTAATCGGTGAGTCATTTATATGAATGCCAATATTTCGCACATCCATTGGGTTTGAAATTATAGTTTTATCAATTTTTTTACAATTATTTCTTTGTCTGTTTTTATTCTAATAGTGTAAACTCCTCCAATTAATTCCTTACCGTCAAACACGTATTTTTCATTTGTGCTGGTTGTTTCAAATATAATCTGACCGGTAATATTGAAAATGCAGATTACTGCAGGTTTTTTATTGGGATTAGCAAATTCAAGCGTAAATGTACCTTTAGTTGGATTAGGATAACATTTGTTATGGTTACTATTGATTTCGTTATTAATTGTGTTGCCGACATCACATCCTCCAATAATTACTGCAAGTTGGTGTCTTGCATTTTCCCAGACATCCGGATTTGTTGACCAGCTTATGTCTGTTCTTACCCATGTTGGATCGTTATTGTCAGCACAGCCATATTCCCAAAGTATTTTTGGGATAATAGAGTCTACAATATTTTGTGTGCCCGCTGAATCAATTGCAGAAGCCATCGTAAGATAATCAACATCTTGTATTCCTCTTCTCCAGTGTTTAAGCCTCAAACTAACAATCGGCCCAGAAATATCGTATGAACTTGCCGGAAATACCTTGTCAGTCCCCGGATAAAATAAGACGCCGTCGCCGTTGCTGCAATTCCACCCTTTGTCGCCTTCAATATTATCATAAACACCTTGTGCTCCAAACGTCTTAGCTTCATTAAATACATCAGTTTGCCCGGTACCTCCTTGAAAATTATTATAATATGTAGATTGCCAAAAGAACCAACGATCAATTTTTTTCTTAAACTGCGCCCATTCCAATACCCGCAGTGCTACGCCGTCATCCTCGGTTGCGAAAGAACCGCACGCCGGCCTGTGTCCGTTATAAAGAAAAAAATTTTTTCCAGGAGCAGCTCGCTGAACAGCAGTTGCAGCCTCCCATTCCTGTGTTCTTCCAACTGAAAACCATGAGGCCGCTATATTGAGCGATGGGGTATTTAACTGCGATTGAGGAAGCGGTATCGTTGCAAATATTGGAAGCTGGCTTCCTGTGCCAGGGTTTCCTGCAATTGTTGAACACCAAGTCGCTGTTTGCGTGTAATTAGTGCTTTCATCTATTAAATACAAAAAATAGTTTGTTGCCGGAGAGTTGGCCGTAAACCAATTTACCCAATTATTTGTATGTGAATATATTGCTGCAGCAGGCTGAGTCATAATCCCTCCTGCACTTGTCCAACTGCCGTATGTGCCGATACTAAATATACCATTGCCAACACCTACTCCAGGTCCATCATAACCTTGCGCATGAGAAAATAAAGTTCCGCTAAGAGCAGGTAGCCAGTATGCTTTAGGCTGATCCGCGGTACTATTTGATCCATCAGTATTTTCATCGATTAGTGATATTTTATGTCTGTGCGCCATTTGAAAATGACGATTTCTTATAAGGTTAGAAGTGCTGTCTTCAATTGAGCCAGAGTTAGGGTATTCGACACCTGTATACCGATTACAAATATCAGAATATCCAAGGAATAACATGGTTTTTGCATTTGGAACATCAGGAAGTTCAAAATTACATACCCGAAGCTCAACCGGTATTTGGCTGACCGTGACATTGTTTTCTTTAATAATAATATTTCCTGTGTAAACCAGGTTGGAAGCCGTTTTTGGAATATAAACATCTACCCAAATACTTTGATTGCTGCCTGCAGCAATACTAAAGTTTGGATTTAATTCGAGAGGAACCGCTATTTCGGGGTAAAATTTGTTATGATCAGGCCGGTCAGTCCAAAGTGTGCCTGCATTAGCGTATCCATTAATATGCGGGCGCCTTAACCTTTCGGGCACATGCCTTTCATCATAATAATTTTCATACGACAAAGCGCTTAATCCTTTTATTTCCAAATATCTGACATAGAAAAGTTCAATCTGCCTGTCATTCCAATCAAACAAATCAGCCGCTGCAGCATTTTTTGAATGAATTGAAGAACCATCAACAGCGTGCAGGCTGTCCAGCATTATACTTATATTACCGGCTCCTGCGAAAGATTCTAAAATGATATTAAAGCCTAATACTTCGTTTTGCCCGCCAAATAATAAAACTTTTGACCCATCCCAAACAGAGTTGTTTACGTTTGCTCCATTATGCGCTCTTAGATCATCCTGCGTAACTTTGTCTTCTCCATTATTTACCCAAACATTTGATATTTGTGAAAAAAGATTTATCGTTAATGATAAAACAAAACTAATTGCTGCGATTTTTTTCATTTTCATGATTCTCAATTTTCGTTTTTAATACTCATGTGTTTTTGTGCATAGGAGTCGCCTTTATAGTTTTTTCTTGATTACCGTATATTCTTCTTCTTCTATTTTTAACCAATTTTTTTCATAATCAAAAGTAAGGTCGTAAATATAATTACGGTCGGGTAAAATTGCGGCCTTAAAATGATGAATGATGTATTTATTTCCAGTCAAATGAATTTCTTCCCATTCGTCTTTAGAAATGATTTTAAAATATGTTCGTTCATGAGGGTATTTGCGGTACTGCGGATATGAAATTGTTTTTTGCATGGTTTAATAATATTGCATGTTTATTGTCAAACCATGTATATCAATGATGACCGTATGTTTTTTCTCCTGCTGAAATTTGTATTGCCAGTCTGTTTTGGGCTGGCGGTAGAGGGCAGGTAGCAAAATTAGTAAAGCAGCATGGTGGGTTATATGCCTTGTTGAAATCTAAGATTACTGTATTGCCTTCAGACGGTTTTACTGCATATAAAAATCTGCCTCCGCCATAGGTTTCATTGCCCGTTGTTTTATCAGCAAAGACTATAAATAATTCATTGCCTTCCAAAGTAGCGTCTAATTGAAATGTTGTACCATCAATTTCAAAGCGCAGGGTTCCTCCAAAAGGTGTTTCGGTTGTTAATCCTATTACATCATTTATTGGAATTGTTTTGTCTTTTTCGGGAGCTTCGTAAACTGCAGTTATTTTCCATTTTTCGTCAACAGGGAATCGTTCAATATGTGTGAAGTTTTTTAAAGCATCACTTTCAAAGTCGCGCATGCGGACACCATATTTACTGCCTCTTTTAATAATGAACCATCGTAAATTTTTATGTGATAAAATAATTGGTGTTTCCTGTTTTTCGTCGAATATGACCCCCGCTGCAAAAGGCGTATTATTTGATTCTGCATTACTATTTGCTGCAGTTGTAAAACTTACAATGCCTTCTTTTAATATGAAGATGCCAAGTTTTTCATCAGCTTTTCCAATGGGCAGAATTATATTGTTTTCTTTACTGCTTCCAAAAGTATTTTCGCCTTCTTTCAGCCAAAATAAACCTGCAATATTTAACCAGCCGGTTTCGCTTTTAAGTGATTTTACCCTATTTTGATGCCATTGCTCAATCTCATTTTTATAAGCATCTGCTGAAACCTGTGTTTGGGAAAAAGAAAAAAATGTCATTAAATTAAATATAAGTATTACAATTTTTCTCATATAAAAGTACGTTATTGAATCTTCAAAAGTATTGAAAAAAAATTACTTCTTTAGTCTCTTTTGAATTGTGCATTTTAAAGCTATACAAACTTTTGATGGCAGCTATTCATAAGTTTGCATAATGTGTTTTTCCCATAGTTTCTTTGCATTTTCAATGAATGGTTTTGGACACGCAATAAACGCTTTGTCAAATGTGTATTCACCTCCTTCGTATTGAGTGTCCGAAATTTTAACCTTGTTTCTGCCCCTCATTGCATATTTTTGCTGTCCTTGATACATTATTATTTTCATTTCGCAAGGGCTGACATCTCCGGTGCAAAGCATTTTGTACATAAGCCAAACCTCTCCAGTGCCGTTATTGTCCAAATCCGTTATCTCAAATGTGTTATTTATATAATCAGCTTCAAGGTCTTCGCCGCATTCTTTAATAAAGTCATAAACTTTCCAGGTCTGCAGTGCAGTATCATTTTTGATTAAAAAATGGTAAGCATATAATTCGGCATCCCGCATGTCACTTGATGATTTATTTGTAAAAATTCCGGTTTCTGATGTAATAATTATATTGTCGCCAATGTTGTCAATCCACTGGACAGCATTTTTAATTTTGCCTTCAAATTTTATTCCGTAAGGGAGTTTGGTTATGTCGAGTGTTGTTGTGTTTATCT
>CAISYK010001187.1 GCA_903889605.1 uncultured Bacteroidota bacterium | reverse complement strand
GATTTTGATAATTTGAATAAAACGCATTTCGAAGCAGACAAAGGCGATACCGCTCGTTTAGTTTATTTTGCTCCCGATAGTTTTATTGTTAATACAAATACAAAAAATAGCCAGATTATTACTTTACTGCAGAATAATTACAAAGGTTGGGAAGTTTTAATTAATCAAAAACCGGCGGCTTTTTATACATCCAACAAAGCTTTGATTTCAGCAGTTTTACCTGCAGGACAAAATACTGTGAGTTTTATTTATCGTAACCATGGAATTAAAATTGCTTTGTGGATTTCGATAATAACATTGGGACTATCTATTTTATTGGTTATAGGCGAAAGAAAAAAAGAACTGCAGTAAATCAAAATTGATAAGTTAATTTGATATGCTGCAGGTTTTAATTTATTAAAAGAAAGCTGAACGTGGAATGAAATTCATTACTTTTTTAAAGAAGAAACTCTTTTAGATTTGAAAAACCATAATAAGGATGACCAATACCATAAATTAAAAATTATGCATTTATTAAAAGAATATTGTGAAAACAAATAAATGCAAAATGACTTAATGCTTTGCTGATGCTGCGTTAGGGATTGAAGTGAAAATCCTTTTTGTTTTTACGAAAAGATTGAAACGAAAAGCCCGCAGCTTTCTTTTTTAAGAAAGCTGAACGCACAAATAAATTAAATTAAATATCCCTGAATATTCAACAGGAAAAATAAAATACGCAACTTTAGTTAAAATTACAGAAATGAGTAAAACACCGCAAATAGCAGTAATTGGAGGAGGAAGCTGGGCGACCGCCATTGTAAAAATGTTATGTAATAATGCTCCGCAGGTATACTGGAGGATTCGTAATCCAACTGCAATTGAACATATTAAAAAATACAAACACAATCCTAATTATTTGACTTCGGTTCAGTTTGACACAGACAAATTAATTCTGGATACAAATTTAAAAGCCATAGTTTCAAAAGCTGATATTCTAATAATGGCGGTACCTTCAGCATTTTTAAAAGATGCACTTTCGGGATTAACGTCTGAAGATTTTAAAAATAAACAAGTATTTTCTGCAATCAAGGGGATTGTTCCTGAACACAATTTGATTGTGGGAGAATTTTTTAATAAAGAATATAATATTCCTGTTGAAAATATTGGAGTTGTGACTGGACCATGTCATGCAGAGGAAGTAGCGATGGAAAAGTTATCATATTTAACCATTGCTTCGCAGGATTCAAACAATGCGGCATTTGTTGCTTCTCAATTAAAATGCCGGTACATCAAAACTACTGTTTCAGATGATATCTACGGGACAGAATATTCCGCAGTATTAAAAAATGTGTTTGCGATTGCAAGCGGTATATGTCATGGTTTAGGCTACGGCGATAACTTCCAGGCTGTATTAATTTCTAACGCTATACAAGAAATAAAACGTTTTGTTGATGAAGTCCATCCGATTGAACGGGATATTAAAAGTTCGGCATACCTTGGAGATTTGCTTGTTACGGCCTATTCGCAATTCAGCCGCAACCGTACTTTCGGCGGAATGATCGGCAAAGGCTATTCTGTTAAATCAGCACAGCTTGAAATGAATATGATTGCTGAAGGTTATTACGGCACAAAATGCGTATATGAAATTAACAAGCAGTATAAAGTGAATATGCCTATTACCAATGCGGTTTACAATATTTTGTATGGAAAGGTTTCTCCGGTAATTGAAATGAGATTGCTTACAGATGAGTTATCTTAATCTTTTTTTTTAATTTATCAGAACAGTCTATTAAGCACGACAACTTGGATTATGGGGCATAAATCCTTTCAGGCTTAACAGACTAATTGGCCCTAAAACCATATTGTGTATCTATCTTTCTGCGGCTTCAGAGGCGGGCTATTTACACAATGAATTATATAGTTTTATGACATCAAAATATGTAGTTTCCCCCTCTGAATCAAGATAGTTTCCTTTATATTCATTTTTAAATTTTTCGCATTTTTCCAAAAATGGTTTGATAGAATTTATCATATTTTTATCGTTCAATTTGTAATAAGTACCATCAGGCATTTTAACAGAATATATATAATCACTTGGCGAGTTGTTCTCCCCAACGTCGGTTTGATTAATTATTAATTTCCCATCCAGAATTCTGGGAGTATATCGTGTGCTCCCATTGGGTTTAACGGCATTAAGAGGGGTTTTATCAATGACCGCACCATCAATAAATATTGTTAAAACGTTTGGGATATTCTCTTTCCCCTTCAAAGATATTTTTTTTCCCTGCAGATCTTTATATTCCAATTTCCGGAGTTCGCCCTGCACAGATGTGGTATAACTTAGGTCATTGCAAAAAACGGTGTCTTTTTCCGAAACAAAATAACAAGTCGCTTTGTTCTTCTGGGCTATGCATAGTCCATAACACAGAGACAATAAAGAAATAAAAAATATTTTTTTCATAGTACTTAATTAAAATTTCCGACAAACAGATCGGCAAAATTTGATTTCAACACAATGTTTTAGGCAAAACTTTTTAATAATATAGTCTATGCTTTTTTTTATAATCGTAAATGTACTAAACATTTTTATATGAAAGAATTTGAAGAAAAACGTAAAGAAATCAATTTTGTCGAAAAATAAAAAAGCGGTTTCATCATGAGTATTAGAGAAAAGTGCAGAAAAAAACTGTAAAACAAATTTTATTTCCTGCAGAAAGATGGGCTAATACAAATTACAATTTTGATATTTTTCAAAAAAAGGTTCATTAAATTTATACCCAAATCAATTTATACGCGAACCCTAACAGGGGTTTGAAACCCTGTCAGGGGATAATATCCGGATTGTGATAATGTACAAAAATAGTCTTAGCTTTTGAATTCCCAACAACTTCTGCTAATTCAGACTCCTGTGCTTCTTTAATATTTTTCACTGATTTAAAATGCGACAATAATTTTTGTGCTGTTAAAATACTTATTCCTTTTATTTCAGTAAGCTCGGTTTTTAAAGTGCCTTTATCCCTTTTGCTTCTGTGGTGAGTTATTCCAAAGCGATGTGCCTCATCGCGTATTTGTTGAATTATTTTTAGCGTTTCACTGCGCTTATCCAAATACATTGGTATCGAATCATCCGGAAAATATATCTCTTCCAGTTTTTTTGCAATTCCAATAATCCCTACTTTCCCTCTAAGACCTAATTTATCAAGGCTTTCAAGCGCAGAGCTTAATTGCCCTTTACCGCCGTCTACAACTATTAATTGCGGCATTGGCTGGTTTTCGTCTAAGACGCGCTTATATCGCCTGTAAATTACTTCTTCCATTGAGGCAAAGTCGTCGGGCCCCTCAACAGTTTTTATATTAAAGTGCCGGTAATCTTTTTTACTAGGCTTTGCATCTTTAAAAACAGTCATTGCAGCCACGGGATAAGTTCCTTGAAAATTTGAATTGTCAAAACACTCAATGTGACGAGGTTCTTCACTAAGATGCAAATCTTTTTTCATTTGCTCTAATATACGGTTTGTATGCCGTTCGGGGTCAACAAGACTTTCCTGCTTTATTTTTTCCCTTTTGTAGTATTCAACATTTCGTTCTGATAGTTCCAGCAAATGTTTTTTATCACCCCGCTGCGGAATTGTAAATTCTATATTTGGAAATTCAGTGTCAATTAGAAAAGGAACAATTATTTCCTTCGAATTACTGTTGAAACGCTCGCGAAGTTCAGCAATGGCAAGTGTCAGCAGTTCTTCATCACTTTCATCAAGTTTCTTTTTCAGCTCAATGGTATGCCCTTGAATAATAGCGCCATTTATAACTTTTAAAAAATTTACATATCCGGTTTTTTCATCCGTAACAATTGAGAAGACATCAACATTATTTATCGTAGGACTTACAACAGTTGATTTACTTTGAAATTTATCAAGCAAATCAATTTTTTCTTTAATGATTTGCGCATTTTCAAACTCCATTTTTTCAATATGCTGCTGTAATAATATTTTTAAATGGCTTGCAATTGTATTTATGTTACCCTTAATAATTTCTTTTATTTCAAAAATCGTTTGATCATATTCTTTTTCGGTTTCTTTTCCAATGCAAGGCGCTTTGCAATTACCGATATGATATTCAAGGCAAACTTTAAATTTTTCGGAACTTATGCTTTTTTCTTCTAATTTCAAATTGCAGTTACGCAGTTTATAAAGCTGCTTTATCAAATCCAGCACCATATTCATAACCCTTATTGATGCATAAGGGCCAAAGTAGGTGGAGCCATCTTTAACTACGATACGTGTAGTAAATACACGCGGAAATGGTTCTTTTTTTATACAGATCCAAGGATAGGTTTTATCATCTTTCAATAATACATTATAACGAGGCTGGTATTTTTTTATAAGATTATTTTCTAAAAGAAGGGCATCAATTTCGGTGTCAACGATAATAAATTTTATATCAGCAATTTTTTTTACAAGCACTTGTGTTTTGCCGTTTTCGTGCTGGTCTTTATTGAAATAGGATGAAACTCTGTTTTTTAAATTTTTCGCTTTGCCTACATAAATAATCGTCCCTTCCGCATCATAATACTGGTAAACACCAGGATTATGAGGCAGTGTGCGAAGAATATTTTGTATGAGTTCGGACTTTTCCAATGAGTGAATTAAATCAATTTATTTCAAATCAATAGTTCGGTAATTTTTTAGAGTCGTTATTAACAAAGATATGTATAAAAATTTATGGGCATTGAAGTAGAATAAAAAGAAAAAAGCATGAAGGTTGTTTTGTGAAAAAAACTCAACATGCTT
>CAISYK010001186.1 GCA_903889605.1 uncultured Bacteroidota bacterium | reverse complement strand
TGCAGAGCAAAACCCCAGCTGATTATGCCTTCTGGAATTTTTATGCCGCCAACGCTTATCAGATCATGGACATGCCCGCTGATAAATCGAATACGCATGAAATAAAAGGAATAATAAAAATTCAGGATATTAATAATATAAATATTTTTGATTTACACAATGTGCCTTTGGCTAAGGATTATCAATACTATCGTATTGACGGCACTAACAAACTATTAGTGATTATATCCGAGGAACAGATAAAAGAAAAATTTTCAAAATCAGCAAAATAATTAATACCTATGAAAACCAAATTATTTTTTTCCTTCATTTTTGTTGTTTCAATTGTACATTTATCAAATGCTCAAATTTTAATAACTGACCCCGATTATGCGCCGTCAAACCCAATAAGCTGTCCATCATATAATGATGGCTCGGTACAGAATTTTTTTGATTCGGGAGGTGCAGGCGCAGATTACGCTAACAACGAAAATGAGGTTATCACAATTTGTCCCGATATGGTAAACGGCGGAAAAATTTCTGTGGCCTTTGCTACTAATATAGGATTTTCATGGAATATTGACGGAACAGATACCTTGTATATTTATGATGGCTCCAGCACATCAGCTCCGCTTATTGGCGCTTACAATAGTGTTACCAATCCTAATGGTCTTTTTATTACAGCAGGATGGGGCAATTCGAGCGGCTGTTTAACATTTAAATTTGTATCAGATGGTGCTTCAGTGGGAACCGGCTGGGCCGGCAACATATCATGCAGTAACCCTCCGCAGCCTTTTACCCCGCATATTAAGGCTTTTTTAAATGGTTCTGGGGCTGATATTTTAAGTATAGCTGATACCGGCTATGCCGATATTTGTTTCGGCGATTCAATTTTGTTTGTTGCCTCCGGAACCTATCCTTACGCACCCGTTTCACCAGCGACATATCCAGGCTATGTTCAAAATGATATAACCTGTACATATTTATGGAATATAAGCGATGGCTCATCTTCAACCAATAATTCGGTTTGGTTTAAACCGCCCAACAGAGCTGGCTATTTGGTGAAATTAAAAATGAAAGATCCTGTTAACCAGATGGAAGTCATTAGATGTAAAGTAAGGGTTTCAACAATTCCAAGTTTTGCTCAAATGGGAGGGGCATTGGATCATACCATTTGTTTGGGGCAGTCAACCACTATACTGGGGGGAGTTACAAATACTGATACTATAGGTGTAGCCGGCACCGAAAGCTCGTTTGAAGTTGGTGGAGTATTCGCAGGGCTTACCTATTTACCCGATGGATCAGGTATAAATTACACAACAAGTATAGCTATTTCCGATTTTTTGCCCGGACAAACTATTACCAGTGCTTCTGACATTCAGCAAATGTGCGTTACAATGGAACATTCATATTTGGGAGATTTAGAAATGGTGCTTACCTGCCCTAATGGAACGCAGACAACAATATTTAATGGATTTAACGGCACTGGCGGTTTGGTATCAGGGGGCTTTGGCGGCGGCGGTACATTTTTAGGGCAAGCCGACGATAATGGAAACGGCACGCCTGGAATAGGCTGGGAATATTGTTTTTCCGATAATGCTGTATGGGGAACCTTTGCTGCAGAGTATGCTGCAAGTAATTTCACTGCTGTAACTACTCCTACTTTTGGATCGGCTATGTCCGCTGGCGACTACCACCCTGAACAAAGTTTTTCGAATTTTATAGGCTGCCCTATTAATGGTAACTGGACAATTACGGTCCGGGATAATCAAGCAATTGATGATGGATATATTTTTGAGTGGGGTGTTTTCTTTAATCCTGCAATTAATCCTAATACAGAATTTTATACCCCAGAGATAGTTTCTGAACACTGGCAGACAGACCCTACAATTATTTCAGGTCAGAATGATACTGCAATTATTGTACAGCCAACAGTTCTTGGACCGCATTCTTATACATTTTCAGTAACTGATAATTTTGGATGTTCGTACGATACCACAGTAACAATTCAAGTAGTTGGTCTAACAGGGGCATCACTTACTGATCAAACATGTGACACGTATTATCAAATCGGCGGAATAGGGGCGCCTGGCACAGTAAACTGGACTATTACCAGCCAGCCTTCTGGAGCAAATGTTATTTTCGGACCAAGCGCTACGGCTCTTAATCCTTTAATTACAGTCAATCATTTAGGTGAATACCAGGTGAAAGTCACAGATAATGTTTGTAATATGACACACGACTTTACGATTCAGTATTTAGACGACCCTCATCCTGTAGTGCGTGATACAACTTTGTGCGCAAATAATCAACTAAACCTTACAGTACACGGCGGGGGCGCAGGTTCCACTTACTTATGGAATACAGGTTCTGTAGATTCATTATCCGGAGCTGCTCAAAGCGGAACTTATTATGTAGATGTAACAAATATATGTGCCACTGTTACAGATTCTGCGCATGTTGTTTTCTTCCCTTGTGATATGAACATACCTAACGTGATAACACCAAATGGAAAAGGAAGTGCCTTAAATGAATTCTTTTATCTGGAAAATTTAGAATTCTATGAAAACACTTCTTTGGTAATATATAACAGATGGGGATTAAAAATATTTGAAACAACTAATTACCAAAATAACTGGTCAGGCAGTAAATATGATGATGGTGTTTATTATTATATCTTATCGGGGCCTAAAATATTGAAACCTCTCAATGGGTTCTTTCAAATTATGA
>CAISYK010001185.1 GCA_903889605.1 uncultured Bacteroidota bacterium | reverse complement strand
GTATTGCAAAACCAATACTATTGGGCGATGAAGCAAAAATAAGAAAACTGATTGAAGAGAATAGTTTGGATTTAGGTGATATTCCTATCATTGATTCGAGAAGTGCTATAGAGGAAGATCGTAGAAAATCATTCGGTGACTTGTTCTTCCAAAAACGGAAACGTAGAGGTTACACCTTGTTCGAGGCGCGCAAGATAATGAAGGAGAGAAATTATTTTGGTTCAATGATGGTGGAAACTGGTGCTGCAGATGCAATGATTTCGGGGCTTACGCGTAAATATTCTGACCCAATTCTTCCCGCTTTAGAAATAATAGGAGTGCAGGAAGGAGCAAAAAAAGTGGCAGGTATGTATATCATCAATACCAAACAAGGCCCTTTCTTTTTTGCAGACTGCACAATGAATGTTGACCCAACCGTGCAAGAGATAGTAGATATTACTGTACTTACTGCAACCACAGTAAAGCAATTTAATATTACACCACGTATTGCCTTGTTATCTTATTCTAATTTTGGTTCAGCAGGAGGAGAAATACCAACTAAGATGCGGGAGGCAACTGCAATATTGCATAAAAATTATCCGGGAATGATTGTGGACGGTGAGATGCAAGCTAACTTTGCCTTGAATAATGATTTACTAAAAGAGCAATTTCCTTTTTCCGAGTTAATAGACAAAAAAGTAAACACACTTATTTTTCCTAATCTAGCTTCTGGAAATATTGCTTATAAATTAATTCAGGAGATGGGAGGAGCAGAAGCAATTGGCCCTGTTTTGATAGGGTTAAAAAAACCGGTACATATTCTTCAATTAGGAAGTTCGGTTCGCGAAATAATAAATATGGTTACCATAGCAGTGATTGACGCACAGAACAAGAAATAGTTCATTGTCATTGGTTAATTAATTACGGGTGAGCTTTTAAAAAAGAGAATAAATGATTTATCATATAGAAGGAAGATTAGTAGAAAAAACACCAACGTATGCAGTAATTGATGCAGTTGGTGTTGGCTACATTATGCAGATTTCATTAAATACATTTACAAAAATAGGGGATAACGAAAAATGCAAATTATTTACTGAACAAGTTTACGTTCGTGACGATATGCCCCGTTTTTTTGGTTTTTATGATACTGCCGAACGTAACCTTTTCCGCCAGTTGGTTTCTGTGTCAGGTGTTGGCGGGACAAGTGCTTTGCTGATGTTTTCCTCATTAAGCGCTGATGAAATCCAAAATGCTATTGTAACCGGCAATGTTACCCTGCTTAAAAGTGTTAAAGGGATTGGTGAAAAAACGGCACAGCGCATTATTGTTGATTTAAAAGATAAAATGGGCAAAGGAACTTTATCAACAGAGTTTTTTGTGCCATCAAACAATATTTTGAAAGAGGAAGCGTTATCTGCGCTTGTTATGTTAGGCTTCAATAAGCCGGCTGCAGATAAAGCACTTGATAAAATTATCAAAACATTGGGAACAGGACAAACTGTTGAACAGCTTATAAAAGCTGCACTTAAAAATCTTTAAAATAAATTTTAAAATTGCTGACAATACTTTCAAATTGGCAGGTTTTTTTATTAACAAATATAATTGTCAAATCTTTTAGTTAAATGCTATGGCATGAAAATTACAAAAAAAACAATAGTATTTTATAGGTTTTGACAAAAACAGTTGCTAAATATATAGTAGTAGGAGGGCTTTCCTTAGGGTTGTTGTCTCTAATTGTTGGTTCTGATGCAAAGGTTACTTCCTTTAATCATGCAGCAATTATTGATGCTTATCTGCCTATTCCTGCAATTGATACACCGATAACAAATACACCTCCCGCACTTCCGTATAATTTTCAAGATCAATCAACCGGAGACCCTTTAAATTATCCTAATGCAGGCGGATTAATGCTGAACAATCCTTCCAACATCAATACAAATGTAGAGTATGATCCCGCTACCGGAAATTACAACATTGATCAAAAAATGGGCGGTGTAAATTATCGCCCGCCTACTTACATGGATAGTGAGGAGTTCCAAAATTACATGTTTAAAAAACAAGTCAAAAAATATTGGAATACACGTTCTGAGGCTGAAACACAAAACAATTCGAATAAACCGATAATTCCAAAGCTTAATGTTGGCGGAGAAATTTTCGATCGGATATTTGGAGGTAATACTGTTGATATTCGTCCAAATGGTTCGGCGGAATTAATATTTGCATATAATGGGACTAAAACCGAAAACCCTGCTATCCCAGAAAGAAATCGTAAAGTAAACACATTTGATTTTAATGAAAAAATACAATTAAATGTTATCGGTAAAATCGGTACTAAATTAAATTTAACTACAAGTTACAATACAGAAGCAATGTTTGATTTCGAAAATCAAATGAAATTGGCTTATGCCGGTGAAGAAGATGATATTATAAAAAAGATTGAAGCAGGGAATGTAAGTATGCCTTTGAATGGTACTTTGATTACCGGCAGTCAGACACTTTTTGGTGTAAAAACACAGCTGCAGTTTGGCCGCCTCACTGTAACTGGTTTATTGTCTCAGCAGAAGGGCAAAAAATCGGAAGTTGAAGTTGCGGGAGGTGCGCAGGTAAGTAAGTTTGAAGTGGCTGGAGATGCCTATGAGGCTAACAAGCATTTTTTTCTGGCGCAGTATTTTCGGGATCATTTTAATTCAGCACTTGCAGGTTTGCCGTTTGTAAATTCTGAAATAAATATTAACCGTATAGAAGTTTGGATTTCCAATACTAATACTTCTACAAATGATATCAGAAGTGTAGTTGCCTTTTCTGAATTAGGTGAAGACGGTATTCATATTCCTGCTGATCAAACATATTTGAGTGACATTGATCCGACTGCACTGCCTTTTAATGGACAAAATAGTTTGTACAGCAGTCTTTCAGCCGATTCAGTAGTTAGAACAATCAATACTACAGTTTCCAGAATCAATTTGGTTTCATCAAATACCATGAAGCAAACAATTAACTACGAATTAGTTGCATCTACCAGGAAACTGCAGCCGTCGGAATATACTTTAAATCCAAGGCTGGGTTTTATTTCTTTAAACCAGCAGTTAAATCCCGATCAGGTTCTTTCTTGTGCCTATCAATATACTATTAATGGGCAGGTTTACCAGGTTGGTGAATTTTCTGATGGAGGTATAAGTGCTCCGAAAGCAATTTATACAAAGATGCTGAAAAGTTCGGCTGCTAATACTAAGCATCCGCTGTGGAATCTGATGATGAAAAATGTTTATTCAATCGGCGGGTTTCAAATAAATCCTCAAGATTTTAAATTGAATATACTTTACAGCAATATTCAAACCGGAACTGATATCAATTATTTGCCGGTAGCAGCCACGGAAGCAAATATCCACGGAAAAACCCTTCTTCAAGTTTTAAGTTTGGACCGCATCAATCAGCAGAACGATCAGGTTGCTGACGGCATTTTCGATTTTATTGACGGGGTGACAATTAATGCAAGTAATGGGCGTGTAATATTTCCTGTGGTTGAACCTTTCGGAGACGCCCTGCGCGCTAAATTTGGAACCGGCAGTCCTTTAGCGAACAGCTACGTATTTGACCAATTATACGATTCTACAAAAATAGTGGCGCAGCAGTTTCCACAGCTAAACCGTTTCAAATTAAAGGGGCAGTATCAATCTTCATCCAGTTCAGATATATCATTGGGCGCCCCGAATGTTCCGCAAGGGTCGGTTACAGTTACGGCAGGCGGTATAAAGCTCACCGAAAATGTTGATTATACTGTAGATTATACTTTGGGGCGTGTTAAAATTATTAATGACGGAATTTTAAATTCAGGTACTCCTATTAAAATCGCTTTAGAGAGTAATGCCTTGTTTGCCATTCAGCAGAAAACATTGATGGCTACTCACTTAGATTATAGGATTAATAAAGATTTTACTGTTGGTACAACCGTTATGAATTTGACAGAACGGCCGCTGACACATAAAGTGAGCGTTGGTGATGAAGCAATTTCAAATACTATTTGGGGTTTGGATGGTAATTATAGAACAGATGCTCCATTTCTTACCAGAATTATTGATAAAATCCCGTTCATTGAAACCAAAGAAATGAGTACAATTACTGCCGCCGGTGAATATGCATACCTTATTCCTGGCCATAGCAAAGCTATTGGTACAGGTGCTGCAGGAAATTCATATATCGACGATTTTGAAGGAAGCCAGTCAACCATTGATTTGCGTTCACAAAGTTCATGGACCCTGGCAAGCACACCTCAGGGGCAGGCTGGATTATTCCCTGAAGGAAATTTATCTGATAGTTTAGCATACGGATATAATCGGGCTAAATTAGCATGGTATGTGATCGACCCTTTATTTTTACGCCAGACCAGCGGTTTAACACCAGGCAATATTTCAGATAACGATATGTCGAACAATTTTGCCAGAGAGGTTCCGGAAACAGAAGTGTTCCCCAATAAGCCTGTTCCTAATGGTATACCGCCTAATATTGCAACGTTTGATATGGCGTATTACCCTAATGAACGCGGCCCGTATAATTATGATGCAGGGCCTGTTCCCGGAATATCTTCCGGTTTAGACGCAAATGGGAATTTAAATGATCCAGATAAGCGGTGGGGAGGGGTAATGCGGGCAATACAAACAAATGATTTTGAGGCGGCAAATGTCGAATATATTCAGTTTTGGGTGATGGATCCTTTTAATTCAGATAATGGTTCGCCCAATTCAACAGGTGATCTGTATTTTAACATTGGAAATGTTTCCGAAGATATTTTGCGGGATAACTACAAAAGTGCCGAAAATGGATTGCCGACTCCTGTTCATCCAGCTGCAACAGTTGCTACCAAATGGGGATTAGTACCTGCCGTTCAGCCATTGCTGAATACCTTTAATAACGATCCTGCCGAACGTCCCTTTCAGGATGTAGGTTTGGATGGGGTGGGAGTTTCAACCAGCATTTCAGAACAAAGTTTTTTTAGTAATTATTTAACAGCAGCTCAGGCAAGCGGTGTTACACCTGCAGGTATGGCTGGAATAAACGCCGACCCTTCCAGCGACAATTTCCATTATTTCCGCGGTAGTGATTATGATGCTGCAAATATTAAAACTGTTGAAAGGTATAAAAACTTCAATGGTATGGAAAATAATTCACGTACCACTGAGCAGTCGCCAGAAAGCTATCCTACATCAGCTTCTTTAACACCTAATGTTGAAGATATTAATCGTGATAATAACTTAAGTACTGCGGAAAGTTATTTTCAATACCACATCAGTTTAAAACCTAATGATTTTGCTTCCGGCGTTGGAACTAACTACATTACAAATGTGTATTCTACAACAGGGCAGAATATTAAAAATGGTGTAGCCAAACCTATTACATGGTATCAATTTAAAATACCAATAAAAACCCCGGAAGTAAAAATTGGTTCAATAGAAAATTTTCAATCCATACGTTTTATGCGTATGTATTTCAAAAATGTTGATAAACCAATTATATTACGTTTTGCTCGTTTAGAATTAGTGCGCGGTGAATGGCGCAAATATGGTTTTGATCTGCTGCAGCCGGGTATTTACATTCCAAACGATGAAGCTACTACAATGTTTGATATTTCAGCTGTGAGTATTGAGGTGGATGGAAGCAAACAGCCTGTAGATTATGTATTGCCACCCAACATTAACCGCGAAATAAATGCGGCATCAGCAAATTTAATTGCTTTAAATGAACAGTCAATGTCCCTTACAGTTTGTAATCTGAAAGATGGGGAGTCGCGTGCTGCATTTAAAAACACAGCTTTGGATGTTCGTTCATACAAAAAACTATTAATGTATATTCATGCTGAAGGATCACCAAACACAGCTGAAGTTTTAAATAATAATGATCTGCATGCCTTTATTCGTTTAGGTACTGATTATACTGATAACTATTATGAGTATGACATTCCGCTTTTGGTAACAGCACCAGGCAATTACAATGGTACCAATACTGATGATCAGTACCGAGTATGGCCTGAAGCCAATGATATGGTTTTGGAGTTTGCGAAATTAGCAGCAGCAAAGCAGCAGCGAAACCTAGCTGTCGGCAATAGTTCTATTGCAGAGTATAATGTTATGGACGGAACCAGAAAAATTACAGTAAAGGGTAATCCGAATTTGAGTGCGATAAAAACATTGATGATAGGAATCAGGAACCCGAAAAAAGCAGGTATGGATCCATCAGATGACGGACTGTCGAAGTGTGCGCAGGTATGGGTGGATGAACTGCGCTTAAGCGATTTCGATGAAAAAGGAGGAGGAGCAGCAACTGCGCGCGTTACAGCAAAATTGGCTGATTTTGGTGCGCTGTCGCTGTCAGGTAACTGGTATGCTCCCGGATTTGGAAGTATTGAAAACAAAGTAAGTGAGCGTAAACGGGAAACATTAATGCAGTATGATATTACATCCAATTTTGAACTTGGTAAATTTTTACCTTCGGACTATAAGATACATATCCCAATGTACGTAGGGTATTCAGAGTCGTTTATTACGCCGCAGTATAACCCGCTTGACCCCGATATCCTATTAGCTCCGGTATTAAAAGACCCGAATCTTTCAGCTGCTGTCCGCGATTCAATAAAAAAAGCTACACAGGACTATACAAAACGGCGGAGCATCAACTTTACCAATGTGAAAAAAGATAAGGGTAAAAATGCTAAAAAAAGCCATATTTATGATGTTGAGAACTGGGCTGCGTCATACTCATACAGTGAAATATTCAAGCGTAATGTGAATCTCGAATATGATTCAACAAGAAATTACAAAGCAGGGTTGATTTATAGTTTTTCACCAACTCCCAAAAATTTCAAACCATTTGCAAAAGTAAAATTAGTACAGTCGAAATACCTGCTTTTGATTAAAGACATTAATTTTTACCTGTTTCCAAATAAATTAGGTTTTTCTACTGATGTGAATAGAATGTATAGTACGGCGAAAACACGTAATACCACGGCAGGAGAAATGCTGATTATACCTACATTTAATAAACTGTTTACAATGAATCGTAACTACGATTTAAAATTTGACATTACAAAAGCGCTTAAATTTGATTTTACTGCAACAAATGAAGCCCGTGTTTTGGAGCCATTAGGTGCGCTTGATACCCAAGAAAAGAAAGATACCCTGAAAAATAACTTCCTCGGATTAGGGAAAACCACACAGTACAACCATCAGTTAAATGTAAATTACGCAATCCCAATAAATAAAGTGCCCCTGCTTGATTTTACAACCGCATCGGTACGATATACAGGGACATACAATTGGATCCGTGCTCCTTTTAAAGCCGATTCTTTGGGAAATGTTATACAGAATTCACGAGTTATACAGTGGACAGGTCAGTTGAATATGGTTACTTTATATAATAAGATCCCATACTTTAAAAGAATTAATCAAAATGCAAATAAAGCTGTAAATAAAAAAAATAGTAAACCTGCCCCGCCGCCATTAAAAAGTAAAATACCAGGAGCACCAGTTGATTCTACAGAAAAAGAACATAAACCATCAAAAATATTGGAATATGCGGCTCGTATTTTTATGAGTTTGAAAAATGTTAATGTAACTTATTCTACAAATAATGGAACCCTGCTTCCAGGTTACGGTCAGTTTACGAATATGATGGGGATGGATAATAATTTTGCCGGGCCAACACCAGGATTTATTTTTGGTGATCAAAAAGATATCCGTGATGAAGCAATCAGAAAGAACTGGCTCGTCAAAACGCAATCGATAAATACACCTTATACTACAACAAGTACTGGAAATTTAAATATACGAGCCAATGTTGAGCCTATACCTGATTTTAAAATTGAAGTAACTGCAATTCGAACCACATCATTAAATTCAAGTGAGTTTTTCCGATGGAACAGAGATACTGCAAAGTTTCTGCATCAATCACCCAGTGAAACTGGCAGTTTCAGTATGTCTTTTTTATCATTCGGCACTTCATTTAAAAAAGGGGACGATATTTTTAGGAATTTTTTAGATGCACGGGCAGAAGTATCATCACGATTAGGCACACAAAATGATTCCTCATTATCCACTATTAATGGTTATGCCGAAGGGTATAATGCTACTTCACAGGATGTGCTGATTCCTGCATTTATTGCCGCATATTCTGGTAAAAATCCGATCAGCGTCGGCATAGGTCCCAAGGGGGCCTTTCCGACAATACCGAAACCCAACTGGCGTATAACTTATGATGGATTGTCGAAAATTGAAGCACTTAAAAAATATTTCAAGTCAATTACATTAAGCCATGCCTATCGTTCGACATATAATGTAAGCGGCTATTCTTCAAATTTATTGTTCACTGATCCCAATAAGGATGGTTATACAGGGGCAAAAGAAGACGTTTCCAGTACGCCTTCCAATCGAAACTTTTTGGCAAAAGATCTTATAAATACAGTTACAGTGTCTGAGCAATGGAGTCCGCTGATAAAGGTGGATGTTACACTTAACAACAGCGTATTAGTGAATTTTGAATATAAAAAAGACAGAAATTTATCGCTTGGCTTAACCAGTAAAACGGTTACTGAAGTTGGCGGAAGCGAGATAGTTGTTGGTACTGGATACCGCCTTAAAGATCTGAGTTTAGGTAAAAAACTTCAAATAAAAGGTAAACCAATAAAAAGTGATTTGAATCTTAAGGTTGATTTATCATTCCGTAAAAATGAAACTGTTATCAGGCGTATTGTGGAAGAGGTAAGTCAATCCACCGGAGGAACCAATATTATCTCAATTAAAGTTTCGGCGGATTATGTAATTAATGAACGGATTAATATCCGCATGTTTTACGATAGAATCATCAATAAGCCGGTTATTTCAAACTCTTTCCCTACAACAAATACAAATGCCGGTGTTAGTCTTCGGTTGACACTTTCAAATTAATCGGCAGTGATAATTAAATAGTAACCTAAGTTTTGATAAATTTGAGCCATTTCAAATTTACTTTCAACGTTTTGCTTCCCGCATTTAATTATTTAGTTATTTAATTAATTTGTTATCAAATTAAATATAAATTTGCGGTGCAGTAAAAAATCAATTTCAGGCTGTGAATATTTGAAAATAAACTGATTTAATAATAACTAATAAAATATTAAAAAGATGAATTTTCCGGAAAATTTAAAGTACACTAAAGATCACGAATGGATTCGTATTGAAGGTAATGATGCTTATATTGGTATTACAGATTTCGCTCAAGGCGAATTAGGTGATATTGTTTATATAGAAATTGAAACCGAAGGAGAAGAACTTTCCCTTGAAGAAATATTTGGTACAGTGGAAGCGGTGAAAACTGTATCTGACTTATTTATGCCGGTTTCTGGAAAAGTGTTGGAGGTAAATCCTGCATTAGTTACAAATCCAGAAGGTGTAAATAAAGATCCGTACGGAAAAGGCTGGATGATAAAAGTAGCTATGAAAGACACTTCTGAATTAAGTCATTTATTAAGTGCAGCTGATTATAAAGCTTTAATAGGACATTAACAAAAGGCTCCTCTCTGGCTCCCATAATGGGAGGGGAATCCAGCGTACAAGAAAAAGTTGGGCATTTTGCGGGGCGGTTAGGAGTGGATTATGTTTTTTAAATACAATAAATGGTCAATGCTTTGGGCTTTGGTCATTCTTATATTATGCGGAATGCCCGGAAGGGATGTTCCGCATATTTCGTTTTTAGAAATGGTTAGTTTTGATAAATTTGTGCATGCCGGCATTTTCTTTTTGTTGATTTTATTGATAATACGAGGGTTTCTACTTCAGATAAGTTTTATAAAATTAAAGCAAAATGCAAAATTTATTGCTCTTGTCATATGTGTTATTTACGGCGGTTTACTTGAAATACTGCAGGGTACCATTTTTGAAGGCCGCAGTGCTGATGTGTTTGATTTTTTAGCTGACAGCTTTGGGAGCGTTTTAGGTTTATTAATGTATAAATGGGTTGAGAGGAATTTTCTAGTGAGATTTATTAAGTGATTTTCTAGAAAGCATCATTAATATAGAAAGCGTCATTCATGCCAGTGTATTAAATGTTGAAAGTTTTTGGTTTTGACGTCTTTTTATTCCTGAGTTATTGGTTGTGTGAAATAAGTGAAATCCTAAAATAATGAATATAACCTGGAGAATAAAATATTTTAATGATCTCACTGCTGAAGAGTTGTACGAGATATTTAAACTTAGAATAGCAGTATTTGTAGTTGAACAAAATTGTCCGTATCAAGATGCGGATGGTAAAGATTTAAAGTCGTTTCATTTGATGGGGTTTGATGAAAGTAATGATCTGACAGCATACGCTAGAATTCTTCCTGCAGGAATTTCTTTCAGTGAAGTTTCAATCGGGCGTGTGATTTCTTCAAATAAGGCTCGAGGTACAGGTGCAGGCAGAGAACTCATGAAACAGGCAATTCATTTTATTTCAAAAAAATATGGTGCAGTACCTGTTCGTATAGGGGCTCAATTGTACCTAACACGATTTTATTCCAGCTTTGGATTTGAAACTGCTGGCGAAGAATATTTAGAAGATAATATCCGGCATATTGAAATGCTTCTTGCTGCTAAGATTGATTAGTATTTATTTGTTAAACAAACGCTTGGCGGTGCATCCCACTCTATGCGCATCCAGGGAGCCTTGCTGCAGTGTTCATATTCTTTGCTGCTTGAAAGCATTGGAACATTATGATAAACGGGGTCTCCATTAAAAAAGCAATCAGGCTTTTGAATGTATTTTATTGTGCCGGTCACATTTAAATCATTAGAATAAATTCTCCACGGAAAAACTGCACCATCACCAACATCAAGCCTGCCTGAATTTTTTGAGATTTCACCATTATATCTGATTTTTACTCCATACTTTTTATTATTTCCCATAGCATGCGAACCGCCATTTACGCCAATGATAATATGTCCGTCATCTTTTTGTAATTCGGCCCAAGGAAATAAATTAAACTTATGGTGATGGCTTAAACGTGCATATATTGGAAAGCCGTTTTTTACATATACAAAATATTTTTCCCAGTCATGCTCGTGGTCATTCATGAAATCATTGTCAGCATAATAAAGCCAGTATTCATAAACATCAAAATCTGCAGATCTGCAAAAATGAAAATAAACAACCGGGCGCTGGTCGTTAGGACCTCTTTTGGCAATGCCGGTTCTGCCTGTGCCGTAAATACTGTCGCCGATGGCATACTGCACAATGTTTTCGCATGCATCTTCCGCATCAGCTGCCCCATTTTCATTTCCGTCCTGCGCAGTATTAAAGGTGAAAGCAATCGGGAAAACTTGTTCTTGTTTAGATCTGAAATAATCCTGGTATTTATTGTCAAACTGAAGTGCAGCAATGAATTTGTAAGGATCAATATTTTGCGTAAAAGCAGAAAAATTGAAAATATATAAAAACAAAATCAAAAGGTAAAACCGCATAAAATGTATTTCAAAAAAGGATACTTCAAATTTAATCGAAATATTTTAAACTGGTTGTTTCTATTTAAATGAGGATGTATAAATTTATTTTTTACCTAAAAGAATTTTTGGATACCTTTGTTCGCATAATGAAAAAATTAAACAATGAGCACAAAAATTATTTTGCCGGATTTTAGAAGCACGCCGATAATTGACCAGGTGGGAGTAGAGGAACGCGTTGCACGATTTACAACAAGAAGTATTAAAAAGTCTTCTAAACTGCAGGGTCTTAAAATGATCTTAAATATGATCGACCTTACTACACTAGAGGGGAAAGATACAGAAGGTAAAGTGAAGCAAATGTGTTACAAAGCTGTGCACCTGCATGATGTTATTCCTGGTTTACCGACAGTGGCGGCAGTATGCGTTTACCCTTCGATGGTAAAAACTGCAAAAGATGCGTTAAGAGGCACTCCGGTAAAGGTTGCTTCTGTTTCTACAGCTTTCCCCAGCGGCCAATCTACACGTGAAGTAAAAATTGCAGATACAAAATTTGCTTTGGAGAGCGGAGCGGATGAAATTGATATGGTTATTTCCCGTGGTGAATTTTTGAAGGGAAATTACTCATTCGTTTTTGATGAGATAGCAGCAATTAAAGAAGCCTGCGGAACGGCTCGGTTAAAAGTGATTTTTGAAACAGGCGAACTTTCTACTTTGGATAATGTCCGCAAAGCCAGTGATATTGCCATGTATGCAGGTGCTGATTTTATTAAAACATCTACCGGGAAGATATCTCCGGCAGCAACGATGCCCGTTACACTGGTTATGTTAGAGGCTATCCGCGATTATTATTACAAAACTGGCAGGATGGTTGGAATGAAGCCTGCAGGAGGAATCTCCACATCAAAAGCTGCAATACATTATTTAGTTATGGTTAAGGAAACATTAGGCGGAGCATGGTTAAGCAACGAATGGTTCCGTTTCGGTGCAAGCAGTTTAGCTAATGATGTTTTAATGCAGATAGCAAAAGAAGCAACAGGAGTTTATCAGAGTTTAGATTATTTTTCGAAAGATTAAAAATCCCCTGACAGGGTTTCAAACCTCTGTTAGGGTTGAATGGTAAGCGGTATAATAAATAAAAATGTTAGCTAATTACCCCTAACAGCGTTTTAAACCCTGTAGATTAAAAATCCCCTGACAGGGTTTCAAACCCTGTTAGGGTTGAAGGGTAAGCAGTATAATAAATAAAAATGTTAGGTACGTACCCCTAACAGCGTTTTAAACCCTGTAGATTAAAAATCCCCTGACAGGGTTTCAAATTCTGTTAGGGTTGAAGGGGAAGCAGTATAATAAATAAAAATGTTAGGGTTGAAGGGTAAGCGGTAATATAAATAAAAATGTTAGGTACTTACCCCTAACAGGGTTTGAAACCCTGTCAGGGGAGGGGAAATGTGAAATTTTAAAAACAATGTCAGTTAATCAAGAGTCTTTAAAACCGGATAGATTTTATCACATCTATAATCATGGGATTGGGAGTGACGCTGTTTTTATTAGCGATGACAATTATAATTATTTTTTAAAAAAAATCACGGAATACGTTTCACCAATTGCAAATACATACGCCTATTGTTTAATGCCGAAT
>CAISYK010001184.1 GCA_903889605.1 uncultured Bacteroidota bacterium | reverse complement strand
GTTCAGTTTGGCCAGTTAACAAACAGCGAATTTAATTTTCCGACGTTAAACGCAGGTGACCGTAAATATTTTAAGGTTCGGCAAGTGACCAATTTGCATGTGTTTGATACTACGGATGAAGAGAAGAAAAAAGTTAATGATAACCAAATGAACTTCGAGAAAGAAGCTCTTTTGATTATTAATTACGAACCAGTTGACTTGCAACTGCAATTTGTCAGTACTGAATTGACCGATTGGAAAAAAGAAAAAGGGCGTCACCGGTTGTATGTTAAACCTGTGCCTCAGGTAATAACGATTAAAGCCCAGGGGCTCGATGATACCAAAATAGTAATTGACAAGTTATCGGTCAAGGAGGTAAAGTATTTCTTTGTCTCATTACCCTATTTTAAACCTAAAACTCAGAAACATTTAGTACATAACGGAACAGGCTTAAAAGAAGGAATTATGGTCACGACAAACACATCTGTAAATCCTGCCCTAAACGGTTATTCGGAGGCCAGTTTAATTGGGAAAGCGACAGTAAGCAAAACACCCACTTATTTTTACAGTGACCCTGATATTTCAAAAGTGATCAATTCTTTGTTTATCAATGAAGGAGCCACGATAAAATATACCAGAGAAATGGATTCGTTTATTTATGCTTACTATACTTTTAAAGGTGATAAAAAAGAAGGCTGGCTATTTAAGGGTGATTTAAAAGATTTAACTCCTTCTAAAACTGCTCCTGCAAATGATGTATCAAACTCTTCGGCACTTTCGGGTAACGTTACAAAAGTTCATGTTAATACCGATGTGGCTTATTTTTATGATGCACCCGATGAGAGTTCAAAATCACCTTATTTCATCCATGAAACGAATGAATTTGAATATTGGAAGCAACAAGGCGATTTCATATATGGGACCTGCAGAGGTCTTGTAGAATACCATGAAGGCTGGATGTTGAAATCAGCTTTTAAAGAATTTAGTAAACCAACAAAATTGGCAATTGTTAACGTCCCCTTTGCCGCTTTTTATCATGAACCCGATATTTCAGAAAAAAGAACAGCAAATGTCGTTTTCGGAGCTGAAGTAAAATATTCTAAAGAGGAAGGTGATTTTATTTTTGCGAATTATACGGACCACGGATTCAAAACTAATGGATGGATGTTAAAGTCAGATCTCAAATTTAATATATCAGATGACGTAAAGGCAGACGAAAACAGTTGCAATCGTATCGTAATAGATTGGAATAACGCACTTAATGAAAAAGATTTTGTGACATTATCGAACCTTTATTCAGACAAGGTAAATTTTTTCCAGACAGCTCTACTTCGAAAAGATGTAATTGAAAAGAAGAAAGAGGTTTTATTAAAAACTCAGGTTTTTTATGGGCATAATGGAGACATTAAAACTGAGCGACTAAGTCAGAATTTGTTTAAATGCAGTTTTAAAAGACAAGTAACCATAAATGGTGAAACGTCATTCTCAGAAAGGTATTTAATCATTAAAAAATTAAATGATCATTGGG
>CAISYK010001183.1 GCA_903889605.1 uncultured Bacteroidota bacterium | reverse complement strand
TTAATCTGGTATCGGTGATAATACTTATCCGGTTTATTTATTTCAGAAGATATAAAAGCAGTGAAAACTTTTTTACATTTTTTATCTTTAACCTAATCATTTTCCTAATCACATTTATACTTAACAAATCTGATATGAGTATGGGGGCGGCATTTGGTTTGTTCGCAGTTTTTTCGATGCTGCGTTATCGAACAGAAGGTATCTCCACAAAAGATATGACATACCTGTTTTTGGTAATTGCAATGGGACTAATAACTGCATTAAGCAAAGGAACATGGGTTGAATTATTGTTTCTTAATCTTGTAATCATTGCCTTTACTTATTTGCTTGAGAGCAGTATTTTGATGAAAAAAGAAGAATCAAAGATCATTCAATATGAGAATATCGAAATGATTCAACCAGAATTTTATGCAGAACTAAAAGCTGACCTGGAAAAAAGAATGGGCATAAAAATCAACCGCTTAACTATCGGCAAAATTGATTTCTTAAAAGATACCGCCTTAATCAAGGTGTTTTATTATGAGTAGAAATAATGTTAACCCTATGATTTTAAAATGAAAAAGTTATTCTTTCTGTATATTATTTCTATTGCCTTTATTATTAGTGGATTTTCTCAGGTATCAAATGATGCCGGATTATGGACTACATTTAATGTCAGCAAGAAACTTCAGCACAATGCTTTCTTTTTCGTTACGGAAGAGTTTCGTATGAAAGAAAATTTCACCAGGGTAAATTTATTTTATACTGACTTAGGCTTTGGTATTCGGCCTCTTAAATTTCTGAAAGTCTCTTTTGCATACCGAATGATTGAGAAATTTATGGATGATAATATATTTAGTTTTCGTCACCGTTTGATGTTAGACATTTCATTAAAACAAAAGTTTGGAAATTTTTCTTTGTCATACAGGCAGCGCATCCAGGCAGAAGAAAGAAATATATATTCCAGCGCCAAAGGAAGTATACCTGAATGGTATTCCAGAAATAAATTCGAACTGAAATATGATATGGATAAACCTATAACTCCTTATATCGCCGCGGAGTTTCGTTATCAAATAAATGATCCTCGTAACGTTGAATCAAATCATTATTGGCATCGTAACCGATATTTTATTGGTATCGATTATAAAAAAAATGACAGAAATTCATTTGGTTTATTTTACTTAATTCAAAATGAATTCAATGTTTCCGCCCCTGAGGATTTATATATTGTTGGGCTGGAATACTCTTTAAATTTATAAAAATTATTTTTGAATTAAAGCCACAGCATAAGCACAAACACCTTCTTCACGGCCAACATAACCCATTTTTTCGTTGGTAGTAGCTTTTATACCTAAATCACCTGCTTCTATATTCATTATTGCGGCAAGTGTTTGTTTCATCGAATCAATATGCAGATTTATTTTTGGACTCTCTAAAACCAATGTGCAGTCAACATTTCCTATAGTATAGTTTTCTTTTCTTAATAAATCCATTACACGCGCAAGCAATATTTTACTGTCTATTCCTTTAAATTCAGATGATGTATCTGAAAAATGGAATCCTATATCCCGCATTCCTGCTGCGCCCAGCAAAGCATCGCAAACAGCATGAATCAGCACATCGGCATCCGAATGCCCAACTGCCCCTTTTTTAGCATTTGAAATATTAATCCCTCCGAGCCAAAACTCTTTTCCTTCCTGCAGCTGGTGGACATCAAAACCGAAGCCTACGCGTATTTTCATTTTGTGAAATATTATTAGCCCGCCGCATACCCAAAGGAGAGCAGTGATAGGTTAAAAAAGTTTAAACTCCCTCCATTTGTGAGGGTGGCTGGCATATTATTTTATTCTGCTGCGCCGTCATTTTGAGCTTTAAATGCATCAAAATCAAATGTGAGAGAAAACCGCAATGTGTTTTCGAGCGGATTTCGCTGCTGAGTTGGAATAAGGTAAGCAAAATCCAGTCCGAATACATTATATTTTACACCAGCACCTAAAGTAAAATACTGCCGGTTTCCTTTAGTAGGATGTTCATAAAAATAACCGACTCTGATGGCGAACAATTTATTGTACCAATATTCCATCCCCAAGGAGTAATTTATTTCTCTTAATTCTTCTTTAGATCCGCCTGGAGCATCGCTAAACGAG
>CAISYK010001182.1 GCA_903889605.1 uncultured Bacteroidota bacterium | reverse complement strand
TGTTTTAGATTTTGCTCTGCTTACGGCTTTATTCAATCCTTTCTGAAGATTACTGTGCGTGGTACATTTGCTCCGATGCGATATATTTAAGACCAGTTTGCTGTATGCGTTGAGCTTATTTTTCAGTAAATGAGAAAGCAGGTCAGCATAAAATTCAGCCTCTTTACCGTTGTGTTTGCTTTCGTAAAGAGTTGGTATTTTTCTACCAACGACGGCTTCAAAACTGCAATCAAGAGTTTTGATCAAGTCAAAAGCCATTTTTTTAACTTCAGGGAGGTCGTTTTTTGCATGAAGAAAATAGCCGCAAGAGGCTTTCATTTTTTCAATGCTTGGAACACCGTGAAAGTAGGAGTCTTCGACAATGGCTTGCTGCAGTTCAATAACTTTTTTTCTTACCGTATCAAGTGGCTCATTGATTTTCAGCATTCCAGGAATAAAGCAGTGCGATGAACCTTCATTGCCAATAACTGAAACCTTCCCTTTGCCGTAAAAAGTGGTATCACCGGCTTCATCCAAAAAGCGGTGATGGATAAATGAGTCCGTATGTACGACCTTTATAACATCCATAATATGTTGTTACATCAAATATGTTCACTATAAAAAGCATAAAGTAATCGGAACCTGATAATGCACATCATACATCATTATATATTTGTTCTGCTGTAAGGATTCTGCTCTGTAATCGTTGTATTGTATTTTCATCATATTTACCCCCTTTAACCTTTTCGAGATACTTTATTAATCCAGATATTTGATTATCTCGCCTTATAATAATATACCGAATATCTTCTGCTTGAAATTGCAATCTAAGATGGGCTACTGTTGAATTAAGTGCGATTTTTTTATTATCATCACTTAAAAAGTCTTTTGGTGCAAATAAAAATTCAAGATTTTGATTATAAGGCACATACCGCCACTCCCTTTCATCTGCAAATCTAAAGTTCTTTATTAGCTTTTTTTTTCTTCTATTCAAATCACCTTGATAATTCTTCATAAACCTATACATATTTAAAAAATAAGTATAAGATTCTATTAAAGGAATATGCTGTTCATCAGAAGCTTTTTGTGTTTCAGAAAATAATTTATTAATACCTGAACGGTAATTGTTAATTACCGTTGATTGACCATTGACATAAAAAACCGGATTCAAATTGGATCTGATTGCCCACTCCTTTGTCAAACCAATTCCATAATTGCCATAGTGCTTCATATGTGTTTTTAATTCTGATAGTTTCAAATCACAGAAAGAAACCATCGGAACACCAAATTCAGGCGAATTATCTTTACCTGTGATTTTCTCAAGAGAATAGAAGATTTTAAATGTTTCTTTTAGTATTCCATAGAGAGCATCTTTACTTGTGAAATGAAACAATATTTCCGGATGAAGGCTATTATTATTGCTCATAACAATTTTGCTTTTCAACTGAGTTACAATTCACTAATTCTGACAAAACACCATCATCTTTGTTCAAACCGGCTCACCAGATAAGCAAATGAGGAGCTTTGCTTGACTTCGTCGTGGGGGATGAGCAGGTAGCTCCATTGTTTTCCGCTGGTTGATGCGGTGTGTTGTGAGGCGTACTGGCAGTATTGCATGGCTGCGCGTTTTTTATCCTGAACTTCGGTGCTGTCGAGTTCGTTGGCGGCTTTGGTTTCGACGAGGTAGATGTTCTCAATGGTTTCAACGACGAAGTCGGGGTAGTAGCGGCTGGAGTTGCTGGCCCAGTAGATTCGGAACTGGTTTGGTGCGGG
>CAISYK010001181.1 GCA_903889605.1 uncultured Bacteroidota bacterium | reverse complement strand
GGAACAGCTGAAAGTATGATTAGCACTAAAAGCAATATTAGGAGATGAAGTTACTGTAATAATTTTTGTAACTGTACTCTGGCAGCCGGCAATACCTTCAATTAAAGTTACATTATAAGTGCCTGCTGCAGCATATATATGTGAGGGAGATAATAAGGCTGAGGTGTTTCCATCTCCGAAATTCCAGGATTGATTGGATGAAAGAGGAGTAGATATATCTGTAAAAACAACAGTACTTCCGGCGCAGACTGTTAAATTTATAACGCTGAAATCTGCATTAACATTTTGAATACCTATATAAGCTGGTTTTACAACTGTATTGCTGCAGGCTCCCTGTGTAACAGTGAGAGAAACTGTATTTGTACCCAAAGCATTATAAATATTTGAAGGGTTCTGCATAGTTGAAGTATTTCCATTTCCGAAATCCCAAGCATATGATACTGTTCCAGTGGTTGAGGAACTGTTGGCGAAATTAACAGTTAAAGGAGGAGAACATGCAGAAATTGGGCTTCCAGTGAAAGCGGCCACAGGGGGCGGCGCAATTGTTACTGGTTTTATTGTATCGCCAAGCGGAGCTGAACATCCATTGGCATCTATAACTATCATGGAGACAGGGAAAGTCCCTTGTAAAGTATAAGTATGATTTACTATGCCAGCTACGGTAGTTTGGCCGTTTCCATCCCCAAAATCCCATGACCATGAAGAAATAGCGGCGGCTCCTGGAATAGAGCTGTCTGTAAATGTAACCGCTTGACCAGGACAAGAGGGCATTATACTTGTTGTAAAATTTGCAGTAGGAGTTGCAAATACATTTATTGTCGATGTATATGTATCAGAGCTTCCATTAGTTGCAGTTAAGGTGACTGTATATATGCCTGAAGTCGCAAATATAGCTCCGGGGTTTTGCGCAGGGGAAAAGTTTCCATTGCCGAAACTCCAGCTCCAGCTTGTTGGGCCTCCTGTAGAAAGATCGGTAAAGGTTACAGTAAGCGGAGGACAGCCGGAAGAAACAGAAGCAGAAAAATTTGCAGCTACTTGAGCTTCGCTTTTCATCGGAGCCAAACAGCATAGCGAAGCAAGGATAAAAGTGAAAAAACTGAATGATTTTATTTCCATTTTAGAAATTCTCCGAATTTGCCCAAAAATAAAGAAAAAAACATTCACTTTTAAAATAACTATATTTAAACTGAGTCTGTCCATAATTATATATTTATTGGAACAAAATTTAGTTTTATATATTGGATGTGTTTGCTCTAATAATAGTTGCATTAATCTAAAAATAAGCATTTTTTAATGATAATAGGATTTCAACTTATCAATTAATTATACCATTTATTATTATTTTTTGGTCTAATCTTAAACAAACAGCCCGCATTTTCGACTCCGCTCGAACTCGCTCAATCCGCGCAAACTTTTTATGCTTGGTCATGTTGAGCCTGTCGAAACAAGCGGGGTGGCTTGCGCACACTATTCGACAAACTCAGAGTGACATCAGCACATCGACATTTTGCTCCTTTGCCTGACATCATGCGGAGTCAGTTCAAAAGGAGAATTGAACTATTTAAAGAGCTTTCCACGCAAAGAACGCAAAGGATTCCGCAAAGAGCGCAGATAAATTAAGGAAACAAAGACTAAGCATTTTTTGCGTATTTTTTCTTTGCGGCCTTGGCGGGAAACTCTGACTATAGGCGACAGGCACTAATTTTACTGTAATCATGAAATGCCTTTTTGCAATGAAGGATCGTGTTTTTTCTCAGCAGAATCAGCTTTATATTGACAAGATTCTTCATCCTTCCCAAAAATGGGTAATAATTTTTGAATGACAGGATAATTGCAAACGCAGAATATCTGATAAATCATTGTGAACGATTCAAACTTTAAAGTGGTTGGTAATCAGAGGCTTTAATGCTAATCACCAAAATGTATTAGGCAAACCCAAAGTTAATACCATTTATTAATATATATTAGTCCAAACTTAAAAAAACTACTCACTTTCTCGACTCCGCT
>CAISYK010001180.1 GCA_903889605.1 uncultured Bacteroidota bacterium | reverse complement strand
TTTGAAGAATGATTGCCGAAATTTCCTGAGGGGTATATTTTCTATCATCAATTTGTACGCGGGGTGTATTGTTATCACCTTTTACAACTTTGTACGGAACACGTGGAATCTCTTTTGTAACTTCATCAAAAGTGTGTCCCATAAAACGTTTAATAGAATAAACGGTTTTTGTAGGGTTAGTTATTGCCTGACGTTTTGCAGGATCACCAACTTTACGTTCACCATTTTCTACAAATGCCACAATAGAAGGCGTTGTACGTTTACCTTCACTATTTGGAATTACAACAGGTTCGCTGCCTTCCATTACAGAAACACAAGAGTTTGTGGTTCCTAAATCTATACCGATTATTTTACTCATGCTATTTATTTTTTTTATTAGATAATTATTTTCTTTTTGACGATTTAGTCATTTTCAATGATTATGCCATTAACTATTTATCGAAATTATGGCATAAAAAAGACGCTGCATTTTAATGCATCGGCATATAATATGACAAAGAGACAGGAAAGTGCTGTGATTTACAAAACAATTTTACAATTTTGCCGCTGACAAATTTTACAAATTTGATGGAATATTAATATAAGTTCATATAAAATTGCCTGCAAATGAATTTTCAGCATCTATACTTGCTGCTTATTACTGAATTGCAGAATTGTTTATTATTGGCAGGGTAATCCCAAATGATTCAAAAACTTCAAATCCTTTGTAAATTGTCCGCAGGAAAGAGAATCCCAAGTGGCTGCAGCTAAAGGTCGGGAAAACGGAGGTTTAGTATAGCGCGAAGACAAAATGCCTAAGCCGTTGGTGATATTAGTAAACTCAGGTTTTTCCTGAACAATGCTTGTAGAAGGTTTATTAACCTCAATAAATGTATTTAAATCATCGCCTCCGGCAACCAATATTAATTTTGCATTTAAAACTCTGCGGGCAATTAAACCGGAATAATCGTTTAATTGATTTCCAATAAACTGCATTATACTCTGTCCGAGAAAATCATTTTTTATTGATTCGTTTCCTGATAATCCCAGTGTCTTTTGTTCAGGAAAGACCCAGTCTAATACTTGAGTAATATTACCTGAATCAGTTGAATCAATATAATTTAACTGAATTATCAATTGGTAGATTCTCGCATTTTTTCCGGTAGTCCATCTTACCTGGTATTGGTAATTATTACTATTGGGATTAATAAAAGACAAAAAAGGTGAACCAGAGGGGGGGGAAGTAAGAACAGCATCAGATATTAAAGGTGTTTGTGAACTAACCTCAACTCCTGTTTCATTATTTTTGATAACAAGCTTATAATCGCTGTCTGTATTTAAAGTGCCGGGAGGCGTTGCACAGGAATATACAGCATTTTGCTGATCAGGGCCATAAAATGTTCCTGGTTGTTTTGGAATAGTATTGTCAGGGCTTAAAGTGATTGAACTCAGTTCGGTACCATCTTTTATACGTTTTAAAACTACATTCAAAGAATTTACAAATTGACTGGAATCCTTAATCTGGGCATAACCTAAAGCATTTCCTTCACCTAAAAATGCTTTGTTTATTTTTATATACTGTTTTGGCTGAGATTGATCCAAAAGGCCGTAAACAACTATTGTTTCTTTGTAATTGCCTATTACTTCTAAATCACTGCTGCAGGCTGAAAATAAAATTGTAAAAGCGAATAGTAAATAGTGGGAAAATCTTTTCACGATATTTTATATTTTTTTTATTATGATAGGATACAAATATATTAATTTATTTAGTTTTTAGCATATTTTAAAAATACTGCATTATGCAATGAAAGCTCAGCAAAAAAGCTGCACCCAAATTTTTAGTCACAAAGATTATAATCCAAGGCATTGCAAAAATGATTATAAATAAATAAAAAAAGAAGACTTTCGATTTAGTGAAAATTAGGAGATACATCAGCATTCATTTCCTTAAAAGACCTTGTAAGGTTAAAAAAAGGAGGAAATGATTTTGACATATTTTTTATTATATTTCGATAGAAAAGCAAAACAAAACCTCCTTCCTTAATTAAAAGCCAATATTCAAAGAGTAATTTATATTATTTTTGTAAATTATCAGGATGAAATACTTTTAGAAATAGGCATTGTTTTTGGGTGTTGATGTTCGTGAACTTATTTTTTTAAGTAAGGACAAGAAATAAATTGCAAAAGGCAAATGAAAGGAATAGAAGACTAATGAATGAAAATTATTTATTTAATATGCCTTATATCAGATCAAATTATGATGTTTTACATGAATTAAAATCTAAAAGAACTTTCAGCTTTAAATTAATTTATTCAAAATTCAAACGAATCCTTTTCGGGCTGACCCTTTGTTTTAATTTCATAATCCTCTTAAATAATAGTTGTTTTGCTGAAGCGGAAGCCGACACTTCTCTTTCAAAGCAATTACTAATAAAAATTCTAAGAATTCCATCTGTTACAGGACAAGAAAAAGAACTGGGAGAATATTTAATAAAAAAAACACAAGATATGGGCTTTTCAACCCATGTTTTCAGCCGAACTGATAGTTCATACAATTTTGCCGCATCTCTTTATCCTCTTTCACTCAACAAACCGAATTTACTTTTTATAAATCATATTGACGTAGTAGCTACAGAAGATTCTTCCTTGTGGTCAAATCCGCCATTTTCAGCCGCTATGATTAATGATACAGTTTGGGGACGCGGAGCAATTGATATGAAGGGTATTGCCGCGATGCAGCTGATGGCGGCCAATAATATGCTGCAGGAAGCACGAAATAAAGATCTGCCTTATAATGTTACGGTGCTGTTTATGTCGGGAGAAGAAAGCGGCGGAAGTAAAGGAGCTAAAGAAATCACAGAGAACCACCTTGATGAATTAAATGCTGTTACCGTATTTGGTGAAGGAGGAGTTGGTTTGCGTAACGTATTACCGTCAAAACCAGACAAACTCCTGTTTTTTATTTCTACTGCTGAGAAAAAAAGTTTGTGGATCAGGTTAAGTTTAAAAATGAGGGCTCAGGGGCATGCGGCTATACCTTCAAATAAGAATGTCAATAAAATTATGTTTAAGGCTATTTCCCGCTTTGAACAGCGAAAACCAGAGATTGAATTCAGTAAGGAATCTAAGGCTGCGTTTAAGAAAGTTGGAGAACTAAACGGCGGTTATCAAGGCTTCATATTGAAACATATTAACTGGATTGTTCTCAGGCCTTTCAGAAGAACGATACTTGAGAGAAGCCCAATGCTGCTTTCAATGGTTACTAATACCATGCAGCTTACCAGTATACAAAATCCGTATTGTGCACCAAATAAAATAGCCTGTCAGGTGGCAGCTTATTACGACTGCCGTTTACTGCCATCCTCCAGCCGTAAGAATTTTCTGAATAATGTTTTCTTTAAAATCCTGAATCCTAAAATCAAAATTGATATAATTGAGGAATCACCGGGAGCCGATCCCAGCAATCCTAATAGTTATTTTCATCTTATGGAAAAAGCAATACATGAAAATTACTCCGGTTCAGAAGTGATTCCTATTTTATTTCCGGCAACAAGCGATAATAATTATTTCAGAATGAAAGGTATTCCTACTTTCGGAATAATGCCAATTGTACTTAATGAAGAATTGCTGAATACAGTTCACGGAATAAATGAAAGATTACCAATTGCAAACTATCTGAAAGGAATAGATACTTATACCACCTTTCTTCATCTTCTGATGGGAAACGGATTAATAAAGTAGACCTATCTAATTTCCTGCAATTAATTTTATACTTTTTCAAAAAGGACTTTATAATAGGTTCCTTTGGAAGATTTTTCTTTAATAATAGTTCCTTTTAGCTGATGTGCTAAACTTGAGATTATTTGAAAACCCAGAGAATTTAGAGTGTCCGGTAAAAAATCAGCAGGGTAACCAATACCATTATCACCAATACGCATTTCCAATTTATTATTGTTCTGCTCAGTAATACTGACAATGATTTCCCCCTTTTTGTCGGCTTTTATACCATGCTTTAATGAATTTGTAATTATCTCGTTAATTAATAAACCAAGGGGGATAGCAGTGTTTATTGTAAAATAAATATCCTTAATACTGATTTTTAACTTAATGTTATGGTCAGACCCTTTTGTTGAAAAAACCAAAGCTGCAAGCAAATCAAACACATAATCAGCAAAATTTATTTTTGACATATCCCCTGTGTGATAAAACATTTCATGGATTTTTGCCATCGATTCAATTCTGTATTTGCTTTGATGCAGAACTTGTTTTAGTTGTTCATCTGCAATTGTTTCAGACTGCAGATTCAGCAGACTGCAGATTATCTGCAGATTGTTTTTTACACGGTGATGAATTTCTTTAAGCAGAATTTCTTTTTCGGCCATGTTTTTTAGAATAATATATTCAGCTTTCTTTTTCTCCGTTAAATCTCTCCAAATAGTATTTATTAATATTCTCCCATTGAATTTTAAAGCGGCCAACTGCACTTCAACCGGGAAGTTTTCTCCATCAGCTTTTTTATGAATCCATTCAAAATGGTGGTGTCCATTTTTAATGCATAATGCTATCATTGCTTCAGCTTTTTCGTGCGATAACATTCCATCAGGCTGTTTGAGAGGCGATAATTCGGAAGGATGTGTATTAAGCAGCTCATTTTTATTTTTATATCCCAGCATTTTAACAACCGCTTTGTTGCAGTCTATAAATCGTTCATTCTCAATTATAAGAATTGCATTGTTAGACATTTCAAAAAGTGAATGATATTTTGATTCATTTTCATTTAATTTTTGTTCTTTGCTTTTTAAACTTTTATTTTCTTGTTTTAATTTGGAAATTTGTTCTTTTTGGCCAAGTATTTTCTTTGCCAAAGAAATTTTGGAAACAGCAGTGTGTGTGTTTGTTTTTTTTTGAGGCAGAGAGCTTACTGATTTCTTCATCTAAGAATTTTTAAACTTTAAAGATATTCAAAAAACCAGCACTAAGGATTGTGTATGAAATAAATTCAGAGCGCTGATGACGCAGATTGCTATGATTAATTATGATTTTATCTGTGTTCATCAAATTTATCTGCGTTCCAATATTAGGATATTATTTCATTCCAAAATCTCTTTTTAATTATTAGTATTGTGAAGCTATTGAAGTAAAAGTTCCCCACCAGTTTGCTTTTCCTTCATTTTTTCCAAGTCTTACAATAACAAGATTCTTTGACGGATTCACATAAATAAATTGTCCTAAAATGCCTTCTGCCATATAGTCGCCATTTCTGGAAGGTATCCACCATTGATATTGATAATATGCTGCACTGCCGTCAGTAGTATCTATTTTGGTAGATTCCTCAACCCATTTTTGTGAAACTATTTGTTTGCCGTTCCAATTGCCTTTATTCAAATACAGCCGTCCGATTTTTGCATAATCTCTTGCCCTCGCATTTATACAGCAAAATGTTTTTTCTAAACCGTTTTTATTTTTGTCGATACTCCAGCTTGCACCATATTCCATACCTATTGGGCGCCATATCTTTTTCTGCAAATATTGTGTAATTGACTTGCCTTTTAATGACCGCTCCAGTATTGCGCCCAGCAGCTGTGTATTACCGCTTATATATTCAAATTGTTTGCCGGGCTCAGATTTTAATTTCATTCGTTTAATCAGCTTTCGTAAATCTCTTCCGTAATAAAAAGATGCTGCATCTCCGAATGGGTTAACATAACTTTCGTTAAATTTTATTCCTGAAGTCATTTGCAGCAAATGTTTGATTGTAACTTTTTCCAAACCATTTTTCTTTAACTCCGGCAGATAATTTGTAATTGGTTCATCAACAGATTTTATATAGCCATCGTCAATTGCACAGCCTATTAATATTGATGTTACTGACTTTGCCATTGAAAAAGACGGAACAATATTAGTTTGATCATATCCTCTGAAATATTTTTCGTATTGTATTGAGTCGTTTTTAATTATTATGAATGCCACTGAATTATTAGACTCTATGTAGTTTTCGAAAGCAGCGTTATTCTTTGTGTCAGGGCTTATTGTTTTGGGGACTTTCCCATTTTTTGCAGTTTGGAATACAAACTTAACCGAATCGTTTTGCAATGACCTTGATGGGAATTTTTTGTAGTCTTTAATATCTGCAAAGTTGTAAAAAATGAAACGTGCTACCTGACATGAATTGAATAGAATCGAAAATGATATGATGATTATTACCGCAAATAAAGGTTTCTTGTTTGTTTTCATTGTCTTAATTTTATGAACTGAGAGGTTTCTTAACAATCGCTGCAGCAAATTATTTTTTTCTTGCTTTGCCTGAAATTAATGATATTGTAAGCTTGATTACATTCACATCTTTATGAGATTTATCAATGTATTTTTTTCCTTTTGGAATATGGCTGCTTGAATATTTTTCTATTATCCTTAATAATGCATCTTTTTTTTCTTCCTCCTCAACCTCAGTAATAATGCCGGAAACAATTACACTTTCGTATGCAGTTCCGAACTTTGACGGCAAAAGTTCTGTTCTCCCAACAACACAAAAAGACACCTTGTTGTTATTTTTAAGATAATTTAATTTGGAACCTTCTAAAGCACAATGAAAATAAATTTTATTGTTATCAAAAGCATAATTTAATGGTATCCCATAACCTTCATTATTGGGCGAAGACATGGAAAGGACACCAAATTCGCCTTTTTGCAGAATTTCAACTGCCTCATCATCACTTATTTTTCTGTCCAGTCTTCTCAATGTAAATATTATTAGACATTTGTTAATGTATTATTGCAAGTATATCTGTTTTTAATGCTCTTCGTATTATTGGAACGCAGATCTTCGCAGATTTTTATGATTAAAAAGATTTTAAAAACATAAATAGTTTATAGGATCCGCTTTAAGCGATTATGATTAAACAAATTTGAATTACAACAAGGGTAAATCATATTTATAAAAATCTTATACCTCGCAAATCACTTTTTTTCATAATTATCATAATAAATCTGCGTTACCATAATATCCAGTTTTGTAATTTAATTTATCCGGTTATCCTGATTTTTGAATATATTTTTCCTTTCCAGTAAATTGGTTTTTCAGGATTTTCTTTGTGTTCAAAATTAAAACTAAATTCCGCTTTCATTATTCCTTCTTTCCAAAGCTTTTTGTCAATGGTAATATGTCCGTCTGTACAATAAAATACAGTGTCACCTTTGGGAAGAATGCTTTTCAAATTTATTTCTGCGCTGCAAATGTCTTTAATAATGTCAAGGTGCAGACTGCAGTGAGTTGCAATTCCTGAAGCTGTATTGCATATGGTGCTGTCATCGCTTTTTCGAATCGTTTCAATAAAATCCGTACCCGCCCATTCATAGTACCATGCTTCACACTGGATAGAATGTGCCTGATGTGCAGTATCAATAATTTTATAGAATGCATGCAGCGAATTCTCATAAATACGCCCAGTGCTGTCTTTCAAAGCATCTATTTCAGGCGGACATAGCCCATCGCAGCTTAACTGGCCGTAATCATTTAAGTATATTCCTTCTTTGTAACTCCAGTTTTTTGTAAATGAAAAATCACCGGAAATATTGTCTGCCCATTTAATAGTAATAGGAGCAGACGCGGAGTTAACAGCCTTTTTTGTTTTTTGCTGACACGAATAAAAACTAAAAAAAACAAGTCCAAAAACTATAAAACTATTTTTCATTTTGATATGATAGAAAGAGGAAACGCCCAAGAGAAAATGCTTTATACCAATTATACCATTTATTATTATGTTTTAGTCCAATCTTAAACAAACACCCCGCGTTCTCGACTCCGCT
>CAISYK010001179.1 GCA_903889605.1 uncultured Bacteroidota bacterium | reverse complement strand
CGTGAATTATATCTGTAAAACAAATAATATAGAATTTATGAGTAATTTAAAATTAGAAGAGCCCAAAGAGGGTTTTGATTCCGGGAACCAATTGGTATCCGATGAAATAACTAAAGGAAAATCTGCCAACTTCGATAAGTTGTATGAACAAGACACAACACTTGAACTTGTCGCACTGGTAAAGGATGCAGCAGAGCTTATCCGTGTAAAAGGCGAAGCGGCATTTAACGATTTCCGCATTTCAGGCAGCCGTTGGCGGCAAGGCGAAAAATACATCTTTGTTCTGGATCCAACAGGAAACATGCTTGTTCACCCTGACCCTGAACTGGAAGGAAAAAACCAGATTGAATTGAAAGACATCAACGGAAAGCCTATCATCCGCGGACTGCTGGGAGCTGCAACCAGCTTTCCGAACAAGCCTGAAGGCTGGTATCACTATGAATGGCCGGTTCCTGGCGAACTTCTTCCAAGATGGAAGAGCAGCTATGTCAGGCTGGTGAAAGCATCCGGCAAAAGCTATATTGTAGGCAGCGGCATGTATAACGACCTTATGGAGAGGGGATTTGTCCTTGATATCGTGAAAGATGCAGTAGAGCAGGTACAGAAAAATAAGGATGAGGCTTTTAAGCTGTTCCATGATCCGTCAGGCCCTTTCATAGCAAAGGATGCATATATATTTGTCCTCGACGCAAATGGAATAGAGGTAGTTTGTCCAGCCTTTCCGAACCTTGAAGGGCGCAATGTTATGGATCTGAAGGATACACGGGGCAAGTTTCTATTCAGGGAGATGTTCAAAATTGTGAAGGATAATAATTCCGGTTGGATTGACTATATGTGGCCAAAGCCGGGAGAGAGCGTGTCAACGCAGAAGTCAACTTATGTCAGCAAAGCAAAAATAGGCGAACAATGGGTGCTGGTTGGCTGCGGGGTTTATCTGGCGGATGCCCCAAAATCAATTTCCACTGCTAAAAAGATGAATGCTTCTGAATTGATAACGCTTGTCCGCGAAGCTGCAGTGGTATTCGAACAAAACGGAGAAAAAGCTTTCCCTGAATTTCGAAAAAATGGCGGCAAATGGTTCAACGATGGTACTTACTTCTTTGTCTGGACTATGGAAGGAGTTAGAATCTTAAATGCAGCAAATCCTGAGAGCGAAGGTTTAAATGTGAGCGATCTTAAGGATGTGCATGCCAGGCCAATCGGTAAAATGATGCTGGAAACTGGCTCCGCTCCCACTGGCGAAGGCTGGATTCACTATATGTACCCGCAGCCTGGGGATATTTTCCCAACATGGAAATCTACTTTTTTAAAACGTGTGACTTTCCCTTCCGGCAAACAGTATATCATAGGATGCGGAATTTACAACATGCAGATGGACAAAGCCTTTATTGTAGATGTGGTTAATCGGGCAGCAAAGCTGATAGAAGATAGAGGAAAAGAAGCTTTTACTCAGATTCGTGATAAGACTGGCCCTTTAGTATTCATGGACACTTACGTGTTCGTTGATAATCTCGAAGGCGTCGAACTTGTGAATCCAGCCCAGCCAAGCCTTGAAGGTAAAAATGTGATGGATCTTAAAGATGCCCGCGGAAAATTAGCTGGTCGGGAATACATTAATGCGGCTGTAAAAAATGACAACGCATGGATTGACTACTATTGGTATAGGCCCGGAGATAATAAGCCTGCCCTTAAGCAGACATACGTTAGAAAGGTACAATTTGGCAAGGAAACTTATGTCATAGGTGCAGGACTATATCTCGAAGATGAAACCAATGGAACCAAGTAAAGTATATTGAATAGGCCGCGCGGCTTATAATTAAAAAAGCCCCTTTCCAAATAAAAAATGGAAAGGGGCTTATTTTAAATTTAAAGTTTTAGAAACAATATTTATTTTCAGAGATCAATTTTTCAGCAACGATTCTGCGGGCTGAAGTAGTGTTGATCGGAGCCGTTTTTGTGAAACGTTTTAAGCCCATAAGCATAATACGTTGTTCATCACCTTCAGCATAGCTGTTAATAGCTTCTTTACCGGATTTGTTGATTCTGTCAGCAGCGTCATTAATATAAACACGCATCATTTCTAACTGCTCTTTGCAGGCATTTTCTCCGCGCAGATTCACTAATTTTTCTGCACGCAGCTGAACTGATTCACAAACATACACCTCAATCATCATATCTGCCAGGTTCATCAATATTTCCTGCTCTTTACCTAACTGCATCATCAGTTTTTGAACTGCAGAACCAGCAACCATTAAGACAGCTTTTTTGAAGTTAGAGATGTATTTTTTTTCTTCTGAAAACAAAGTTGCTTCTGAAGAACCAAAATCAGGAATGCTCATTAATTCGCCAGCAATTTTTTGTGCAGGCCCCATCAAATCCAATTCACCTTTCATAGCGCGTTTCAGCATCATATCAACTGTAAGCATACGATTGATTTCATTTGTTCCTTCAAAAATACGGTTGATACGTGCATCACGATATGACCTGTCCATAGGTGCTTCAGCGCTGTAACCCATTCCTCCGTATATCTGAACTCCTTCGTCAACAACATAATCAAGCACTTCGGAAGCATGAACTTTTAAGATAGCTGCTTCAACAGCAAATTGCTCAGTTCCTTTCAATTTTGCTTTTGCTTCATCCATACCAGCTGCAATTAATGACTTAGTTGCGTCATCAATATTCTGACTAACCCTGTATGTGGCCGACTCACATGCGAATACGCGTGTTGCCTGTTCTGCAATCTTGTAACGGATAGCACCATATTTTGAAATAGGGCGTCCGAATTGCTGACGCTCATTTGCATATTGAATTGACTTTGTAATGATTTCTTTTGAACCTCCAACTGCAGCACCGGCAAGTTTAACACGTCCAAGATTTAAAATGTTAACTGCAATTTTAAATCCGTTTTGACGGTCAGATAATAAATTTTCAACGGGAACTTTGCAGTCATTGAAAAACACCTGGCGGGTCGAACTTCCTTTGATACCCATTTTATGTTCTTCAGGATTAAGAGTGATACCGCCGAAACTTTTCTCAACAATAAATGCACTCAAATTTTCATCATTATCAATTTTTGCAAATACCGTAAATATATCAGCGAAACCACCATTGGTGATCCACATTTTTTGTCCGTTTAAAATATAATGTTTGCCGTCGGGGGATAACACAGCACGTG
>CAISYK010001178.1 GCA_903889605.1 uncultured Bacteroidota bacterium | reverse complement strand
TAATGGTTCTTGCGTCAGAATATTTTGAGCAAAAAGATTATATCTATGAAAAATACAATGATTGATTACGAAAATTCCTCATTGATTAAAATATTTTTGTCTTTAAAACAATTGGGTTTTTGTATCAGTCTAATTCGTCAGACACTTTCTGACGAATTGCAGAATAATGAAAATCAATTACATACAGCCGCACGGACAGCTTCTGCACAATTCAAAAATTTTAAAGTATGCGACCTTCAAGTGCCACCCGATAAGTTAGTTAGTTAATTGCTTATCTAATGGTTCTTGCGTCAGAATATTTTGAGCAAAAAGATTATATCTATGAAAAATACAATGATTGATTACGAAAACCTGGCATTGCTGAATGAGCCGTTCCACGATGAATATATATCAAGTTTAAATTCTGTTTTAAAATCAGGCTGGTATATTCTCGGCGAAAATGTAAAAAAATTCGAGACTGAATTTGCGTCATATAACAATGCGGCAAACTGCATCGGTGTCGCGTCAGGCCTTGATGCCATTACCCTTTCTATTGCAGCATTTCAATTTGAAATCGGAAGTGAAATTATTGTTCCTTCAAATACTTATGTTGCAACAATACTAAGTGTGCTTCAAAATTATATGAAACCGGTATTAGTTGAACCCTTAATTGATACTTATAATATTGATCCGGCAAAAATTGAAGCCAGCATAACTAAGAAAACTAAGGCAATAGTTGTTGTCCACCTATATGGGAAATCATGCTGCATGGATCCTATAATTGCGTTGTGTAAAAAATATGATCTCAAATTGATTGAGGATTGTGCACAATCACATGGTGCAGCATACAAAAATAAAAATACAGGAACTTTTGGTGACTTTGGAGCATTCAGTTTTTATCCTACAAAAAATTTAGGTGCACTTGGTGATGCAGGTGCAGTGGTTTGTAATGATAATGATTTAGCCAAAACAATCCGCCGATTGAGAAATTACGGCTCTGATAAAAAATATTATAACGAGTTAGTTGGATACAATTCCAGATTGGATGAGATACAAGCGGCTTTTCTTTCGATAAAATTAAAACGCCTCGATGAAATAAATAAACATAAAAGAAATCTTGCTTCAATTTATTTGAACAATTTAAAAGGGGATTATATAAAGCCGGTTGTTGATAAAGATTATTTTGATGTTTATCATATTTTCAATATCCGTCATCCCAAACGTGATGAATTAAAAGAGTATTTATTGAAAAATAATATAAAAACTGAAATTCATTATCCGGTTTCACCTAATAATCAGACTGCTTTAAAAGAAATGTTTAAAAACCAGCAATTTCCGATCAGCGAAGAGATTCATAAAACAACATTGAGTTTACCAATTTCATTTTTTCATACAGAAGATGACGTTTATAGGGTTATTGAAGTGATGAATGGTTTTTAAAATAAAAAAGGGGAGCCTCACCTCTTAATCTCCTCTCCAAAGGAGAGAAGGCGAAACGTAAAAAATAATTCCTTGCGGAGCAGAGT
>CAISYK010001177.1 GCA_903889605.1 uncultured Bacteroidota bacterium | reverse complement strand
TAGTAATAATTTTTATATCTATATTTGATTTTCAATTGATATTTTATTTTTAATATAATCAATGAGATTAATCGAATCATCTGATATTTTTTTAATCTCAGACATCGTGAGTTGGACATATCTTGTAGATAGTCCTGCTTTTTCCATAACCTTACGTTGGCTATTTTTTCCTCCAGATTTTTCATTACTTACTGTTACTTCAACGTAAATTCCTTTATCTAAAGGATTTTCTTTGACGACGAAATCTGGAACAGTACTTTTTTTATCAAAATCGCTAATGATGTTTTCAACTCTTAATTTTTGCCTGTCTATAAAAGAAGCGAGTTTGCTGAATCCTGTAATACCCGCTTTAACAGATTTTTTCTCTTTATCGTAATGAGCTTCCTTTATTCTTTTCCCTGTATTTAAGTAATCGTGTTCACCATTTAGTGAAACTCGAAGCAAGATTGGAAACTTCCCATCTCTACTAACATAGTGCGTTTTGCAGTCTAAATTAATTGTGTATCTCATGATTTTTTAAGTCTAAAAGTGAAATGCAAATTTGTGAGATATTTGTGAGATTGTATTGCATCTAATAGAGAGTTTTGATTAAAATCTCTAACCTCTTAGAATGTAATAGCCTGTGTTTTAGAGATGTTAGAGATTTCTCTCTCGATGGTAAAGGTGGGGAAAAGTTTAGGAAACTTCTATTCTATCCGTTGAACTACGAAACCTGTAATGCATTAACAATCAGCCAGTTGTTTTTATGAATTTGCAGTTATTTACAGCTGTAATGTAAAATTGCTGTCCTATATTTGTCCTGACAAATTCGATAAATTCGAATGCAAATTTAGTAATTAATGGGAAAGTCTGTAAATATAGTTTTCATCAAACAGCACAAAGCGCATGAAGCGGTAATAATAACTGTAAAAACGACAGCAAAACAATATTATTAATCCTGTTTACGCCGGGATGTAAATGTCAAATCTGGCACCCTTATTTAATTCACCTGAAGCTGTGATTATCCCTTTGTGGTTATCAGCAATTCTTTTGCAGATGGCAAGCCCTATTCCAGTGCCTTTATATTCCTCATAGCTGTGAAGACGCTGGAACACATCAAAAATACGGCTTTGGTACTGAGTATCGAAACCTATGCCGTTGTCAGTATATACAATATGGCTGTAATTAATATCCGGGAATGGTTTTTTCTGCCCAGCTTCCTCATTAAGGCTGGTCATATTTATTGTATCCCCTTTTTCTATTGTACATTCTATTGTTATTTTGGGAGAGAAGTCCGGCTTTGAAAATTTTAACGAATTGCTGATAAGATTTTGAACAAGCTGTCTGAATTGAAATGGAATAACTTTTACTTCGCAAATACCTATGGTCTTTATTATTGCTTTCTTTTCCAATATAACATCTTCAAAATTGATTTTCACTTCATCCAAAATTATATTCAGATCAATTTTTTCAAAAGTATTTTCAGTAGTTTTTGTACGGGAATAAATAAGTAAATCTTCGATTAAAGCCTGCATCCTCATTGCATTTTGCTGCATTCGTTTAAAGAGCCCTTTACCTTTTTCTGATAAGTTTTTTTCTTCTTCTTCGAGTATCATGTCAGCGAAAACCTGCAGTTTACGCAAAGGTTCCTGCAAATCGTGGCTCGACACATAGGTGAATGTTGTTAACTCATTATTTGCCGCAATCAGCTCCTCTGTGCGTTTTTCTTTCTCTTCATTTATTTTATGGAGGAGAAGTTCGGCATTTTTCCGTTCGGTGATGTCTTGAACTGTTCCAATAAGCTGGACGGGATTTAACTGATCATCATAAATAAGTTCTGCAAGTGTGTGAACCCAGCGTTCCGCACCATCGTTGATACGGATTATTTTATTTTGATAGTCGAAACGTTTTTTTTCTGTTTCCACTTCCAAATGATATGCAAAAAGGGGGGCCCGTGATTCCGGATGCATAATGCCTGCCCAGCCTTCCATAGTGTGGGGATAGGTTATATCAATGCCGCTGATATTATGTAATTCGGGCGATGCATCCCATGTCCTGGCAATCAAATCAGCTGCAAAACTGCCTATGTGCGCCACCTCCTGCGACTCAAGAAACAGCCGTTCGCTTTTCTCTGCTTTTTCTTTGGCAATGATTAACTCTGCTGTCTTTTCTTCTTTCTCTTTGTATATTTTCTGAAAAAGAAGTTCGGCATTTTTCCGTTCGGTGATGTCTTGGATGGTCCCAATGAGTTTGATTGGATTTGATTTGTTATCATATTCAAATTCTCCAATTCCGTGAGCCCAGCGCTCAGTACCATCATTTAAACGTATTATTTTATATTCATGGTCAAAACGTTTTTTTTCTTTTTCCGCCTGTGAATGATACTCGAAAAGTTTTGCCCTTGAATCGGGATGAATAGTATTTATCCAGCTTTCCAATGTGCGCGGATATGTATTATCAATGCCGAAAATATTAGCTACCTCAGGCGATGCTTTCCATGTCCGATTATTTATATCAGTTTCGAAACTGCCGATATGTGCCGCTTTTTGCGATTCGAGTAATAACCGTAAGTTTTCTTTTGCTTTTTCTTTAGCAAATAATAATTCAGCATTTGTTTGATTCAGCTCTTCATTAATTGCTGCATATTTTTCGTTTTTTTCTTTTAAAGCAAGTTCTGCATTTTTTATAATAGTGATATCCTTATCGATACCTCTATACCCCTTAAGATTCCCATCTTTGTCGATTATCGGCAGCCCATTTGTCAGCATACAGCGTAATTCGCCGTTTTTATTAATGTTCCAATTCTCTAAATCTTTTATAGGCAGTTTGTTTGCGATAATTTCGGAAAATAATACAGCTGCTTTTTCAGCTTCTTCGGGAGGCATAAAGTCAAAAGGTGTTTTTCCTATAATTTCTTCTGTTTTTAGTCCTAAAAAATCCGCAGCCTTTGAAGAACTATAGGTGTAAATGCCGTTTTTGTCAACTTCCCAAATCCAATCTCCCGCACTTTCAGAAATGTCTTTAAACCGTTTCTCGTTTTCTTCGGCTTTTTCTTTTGCATTATTTAACTCCATTTCAGCCAATTTGCGTTCTGTAATATTTATAGCAACAATTTGAACACCAGAAGTCATTTTTGAACTATTTGTTATTGGATGAATCATTGTTGAGAACCATTGCATTGTACCATCTCGGAAATGAAAAACATCTTCAAAAGATGCTCCTTTATTTGTGCTGATTATTTTCCTGAACCGCTCCGCATGGTAATCAGCAAGATCAGGAAATATATCATACAATGATTTTCCAATTAAATCAGTAGCCGGCCTGCCAATCAACTTTGCATTAATATTATTTGTCATCACAATCCGGTTATCCTGATCGTATATAGTTATTGCGGCATTTACATTTTCAAATAAAAGTCTGTAATTCAATTCACTTTCTTCGACTTTTTCTTTGGCGGATAACAGCAGCTCTTCCGACAGCTTTCTTTCCGAGATATCACTGTTAATGCCTATCATACGCATTGGTTTTCCGTCAATATCCCGGATAACAACAGCATCAGCCTTTAGATAAAATATTTTACCATCGGGGCGGAGAACCCTGAAGGAAGTGTTAAAATCGTTCTCTCCATTCAAAGCAGCATTACATTCGTCAACCGCTCTTTGTTTGTCTTCTGGATGCAGGCCATTTGTCCAGACATCTATATTGTTATTAAAAGTATTAGGAGTGATGCCATAGAATTCGAACATTCTATCATCCCACACCATAACATTATCTTTCACGTTCCAATCCCAAATACCGAGTTTGCCCGAATGGACAGCAAGTTTAAATCTGAATTCACTTTCTTCGACCTTTTCTTTTGCAGTGATTATATCCTCGGTACGTTTTTTTATCTCTTCATTTCGAAAGGCAAGCTCCATATTGGCAATGACCAACTCTTCAGTTTTTTTAACAAGCTCGGACTCCGCTTTTTTACGTACTGTAATATCACTGGTTATTACTGAAATTCCAATAACTTTTCCTGCCTTATCTTTCATTGGTGAAAGGTAAAGGGAGGCGTTAAACAGCTCTCCGCTTTTTTTCATCCGAACCGCTTCGTAACCTTCAATAATTTCATTCTGGCCTACCCGCTCAAGCATTCTATTTATATTTTCGACGTCCTCCGTCGGAACAATCATAGGGGTCGGTTTTCCAACAACCTCTTCGGCGGTAAATCCGTATATTTTTTCAGCACCTTTATTCCAGCTTTTTATTTTGCCATCCAGTGACCTACTAATAATTGCATTCTCGGAAGACTCAACGATGGCAGCCAAATGTGCGCTGCGTTCATTTTGAACTAAGAGTTCTTTATTTGCAATTACTAATTCTGCTTCCCGTTTTTCTCTATCTTTATTTTGCTGAATATTTTTGCCGAGAGAGATTAACAAAAGAATAGTAAACACCGTCATTAAAACAAACATGAGCGCTGTAAACCAGCCGAGAGCAGCCTCATTGCGCTCGTTTGAGTGCTCGGTCAGTTTTTTGTTCTCTGCATCATTAATTGAATTAACAATTTTGCTTATACGGCTGTTATAATGCCATCCCCTATTGGCAGAAATATCAGCAATAGCAAATGACAATCCTTTTTTCTTTCTTAATTCAATTACTTGTAATGAGAAAGCCAATCGCTTGCTCATATAAAAATTGAGTGAATCAATACGTTTTTGCTGCGCCGGATCATCGCGGGTAAGCTGCTTGAGCTTTGCAATAGATAAGAATATTGTTTGTTCCGCATTATATAACGGTTCCAGGCAAACGCTGTCGTTAGTAATAACAAAACCGCGTGAAGCAATTACTATGTCTTTGCCAAGAGAGCTTATGCTCGTCAATTCGCTTATAACCAGTTCGGCTTCATTTTCATTTAGCTCTTCAGTTTCATGTTTTTGGTGGCTTTTAAAAGCGGCATAGCCTAAAAAACCATTTATTGCCAGTAGAATTATAGAGAAGATCAGGAGTCTTTTCTGAATAGTTATTTTCATTTGGATGATATTTTTAACAAAATGAAATTGTCACCTATTATTCAGCCAAACGAAGTACAAATTTGTTTCTTTCAGGCCGGGTGAATTTTTTTTCGACAATCATGGTAAGAACGTGATGAAGTCCTTTTTTCAGTTCTATCAAACTGGTTTTCCTCATATAGTAGTCAGCTCCATTGTTGTAAAGTTCATCTGCAACATCTTCATGAAGCGAAGTTGAGTATATGACTATCGGCAGACTCAGTATTTTTTTGTTGGATTTAATTTCTTTAAGGCATTCATAGCCGTTTTTGCGGGGCATATTAAGGTCGAGGAAGAGTATATCGGGCAGTTTATCTGAATTTTGAGAAAAATAACTTATGAGCCTCTCACCATCATCAATAGTTGCAAGCTTAGTAGAAATGGATAATTTGCTCAATGCCGTTTCAAAAAAAAAGCGGTCGTCTAAATCATCATCTGCAAGCATTATGCTGAGAGGCTTATTGGCGGTTGGTAAATTTACCATTTGATTTAAATTTGTTTCGGCAAAGCTATATAATATAGCGACGAAGCAATCAAAATGTTGTATGATTTAAGTCATAAAGCATCAAATGATTAAAGCAAAAAATCTATAAATTTTGGATGAAATAATCAGTGATTTTATTGAACAAATGCACCCTGTCTTTGCCGAGGACATTATGCTCGTGTCCGGGATAAACAAAATAATCCACCTGTTTGCCTTTGTCAACACAGGCTTTTAGAAACATCAGGCTGTGCTGCCAAACAACAACATTATCAGCTGTTCCGTGTATAAGCATCAATTTACCTTTTAAATTATCAGCATAATTCAGCACTTTTGATTCTTCATACCCTTTAGGATTCGACTGCGGTGTATCCATATAGCGCTCTGTGTACATAATTTCATAATAGCTCCAGTCAATCACAGGCCCTCCTGCCACAGCGGCTTTAAATAAATCGGGATAACGTGTCATTATTGATGTTGTCATGAAACCGCCGAAGCTCCAGCCCATAAGTCCCATACGGCCTGCATCCACATATTTTAAATTTTTCAGAAACTTAATTCCAATTACCTGATCCTGCATTTCTATTGTTCCTAAATGCTGAAAAGCAGCCTGTTCAAAGGCTTTACCGCGATTGTCGCTCCCGCGGCTGTCCATAGTAAAAACCACAAAGCCGTGTTCTGCCATATACTGTAGCCACATATCAGCTCCGCCGTTCCATGTGTTGTTAACCAGCTGAACATTGGGGCCTCCGTATAAATAAACTATTGCAGGGTATTTTTTTGCTGAATCAAAATCAACAGGCTTAAACATCCGGCAGTAAAGATCATCTCCGTTTTCACTTTTCAATTTAAAAATTCTGATCTGACCCAATTTGTAATCTTTTAAAGGATTTTCAGATTGTTTTATTGTCAGCACATTTTTTCCTTTTGTGCTGTAAATAGTAATTTCCCGAGGGACTGCGGTATTTTGAAAATTATCAATAAAATACATTCCATTACTGCTGAGCATTTCAGTATGGGTGCCTTCACCTGAAGTTAATTTTGTAATGTTTCCCTTTTTTAGGTCAATGCTGTAAAAGTTACGTGTAATAGGGCTTTCAGCAGTTGACGAATAAAAAACTTTTGTTCCTTTTTCATCAAATCCGGCAAAGTCCGTAACAACCCAGCTGCCTGCAGTAAGCTGTTTTATAAGCGTTCCGTTAACATTGTATAAGTATAAATGATTATATCCATCGCGCTCCGACTGCCAAATGAATTGATCTGGATGATTGGGCACGAATACCATCGCGTGCGTAGGCTGCACATATTTGTCATCTTTTTCTTCGAACAATGTTTTTATTAAAAGGCCGGTTGCGGCATCATAGGAATTTAGTTTCAAATAGTTTTGATCTCGGTTTAAAACTGCAATATATAAAGTTTGCTCATCAATACTCCATGCGATATTTGTTAGATACTGATCTTTAGGTTCGCCCGTTTTTAAGAAAACCGTTTTGCCGGTATTTACATTGTATATACCTACAGTAACCTGGTGGCTCGTATCTCCGGCCATTGGATATTTAATAGGATTGTTTTTTGCCGGACGTGTTGTCCAATCGATTATTGGATAATCGCTTACCATGGTTTGATCCATTCTGTAAAAAGCAAGCAGCTTACCGCTCGGCGACCAAAATGTGCCTTTAACAATTCCAAATTCTTCACGGTGAACAGATTTGCCGTTTACAATATTTTCATCAGCATCATTCGTAACAATTAAATTTTCTTTGCCGTCGAAAACAAACAAATTATTTTTTACTGTAAACGCCGCATACCCTGTTTTACCTGCGACATCAATGTTCTCAACGTTTTCACCAAAATCCCTTGTTGATTCTACAGAAATTGTTTTTGATTTTAAATCATAAGCACACAATTTTTTTTCGGTTTCAAATGTAAACTGGTCTGCATTTTTCCATTGAATAGGCGGGAACGTTTTCAGTGATTTTATTTTTGGTTTGGATAAAGCCTCATTTAGCTCTGCCAATGAAGCCAGGGTTTTTAAAGGTTTTTTAACGCTTTCGGCGCTGCCCGAAACCAAAAAATCCATGCTGTCTTTAGTATCAATATACGAATAATTATTTGTTCCTTTTACCCACATCAATTGTTTCAGTTTGGCAGGAGCAAGAGAAGTTTTTTGTTTGATAATGGCATCTTCCATACTCAGCAGTTTTGTTTGCGCCTTAATGGATAAACTGCAGTATAAAATCAAATAAGGTATTAAAAAATATTTTTTCATTTTGACAGTAAATTAATAAAAATAAAAAGCGCATCTGATATAGTCTATCAAATGCGCTCTAAAATTAGTACTAATCCATTATAATCCGATGATTTTTTTTAAATCCGCCACGGTCTTAACTTTACCTTCCATCTCCTGAACCTTAAAAGAAAACCTGCTGTTATTTGAAAAAGAATTCTGTTTGAAATCTTCGGTCTTGTATATGGCCATTTCCCCGTTCCCGTTAACAGCTAACAAAACATTTTGTGCATTAGAATTATTGCTGAAGGCTATATTATTGGGTCCATACCCATAATGTCCGTCATACTGCAAAACTGCATTTGTTTTTTTATCAATTATATATGTTGATTTTGCCGAAAATCTATCAGAATTATTGTTTTTATAACTTGCAAAAATTTCAACCGGATCAACTAATCGCTGTATTTGATCACAATTGTAAATTCCCATACCATCAAGACTTAAACTGCACATCAAATTATCTTTTGCGGCGACCGCGTTTGAAGCAGCAAGCCGCGAACCTGCCATCATTTGATTGTAGTTTTCCATCATTTGATTATAATAGATGACCCATTCATCATAACTCATCTTTTTTTCAATTGGGGTCATGCCTTTTTTGCTTTCTTTAAATGCCAGCAGACTTATTTGTTTTGGATCAGTAATTGTTAAATAATTTCCTGGAGCACGTTTGTTTTTTATGCTCTTTTTAAATCTTCTCTCCCTGTTATTTAAACTTCTATCATATCTCTTTATTTTAGTTTCTAAATTCTTTGCTTTTTTCACCTCTCCTTTATCATTGCGTGTTACAACACCTGCATTTATGACTTTATAATCATTTATACCCTTTAATTGTATTTCTACATCTCCGCCGTTTTTATGAATCCTTACGTCATTGAACAATTGTTTATGCAGATACCTTTTCTTGAATTGATATATAGAAAGTTTTTCATTGGATGCAAAATATACGTGGCGGAACTCGGCCATTTCAGGATGAGTTTGATGTTCATATTTCAATTGGAATAAAATCTCTCCATCTTTGGCTTTTTTAACATGCATTAAGCGGATTAAACCCATCATTTGTTTGGAATATTCTTTTCCCCTATGTCTGAATTGATATTTTTGTCTTTGGTAATTTTTGTCTATAATACTGCTGTAGATATAGTTGAAACTTCCAAAACGACCATTAAGACTGGTAGAATCTTTGTATTTAGGCGAATTCATAAGCCCCAGCTTATATGTATAGCAAGCATTGGACATTTCACGAACATTGATTGTTGTGTTGTTTGTAACTTTTTTCGGCTTGTTGATATACTCCCAATTGCCGGAACTATCATTAAAAGCATAAAAATTGTATGTTGAGTCAGCACTCGTGCTTACAAAATTCATTTTAATCTGTTTGCCGGGCATTAACTTCAGAGGCTGCTGATTAACGCTTGCATTTATTTCAAACATCCCTGCAGATTCAAAATTATTGATTACACCTCCGCTGTCGTATTTCATGGGTATTCCGCTTACAAGGAAATCAACAGGGTCCCTGAATTCACGATAATTTATTAAAACACTTCCTTTTACCGGATTACCAGATTGGTCCATGAAAGAATTTGCCGGAATTAAAATTTTGGTGCCCGAAGGATATATCATTACGTTATCAACAGTAGGATTTATTGTATAGTATTTTCTTTCCACATCCAAACCGGCAATTGGCGGTTTTACATAATTGTATTTAGGAATATAAGATTGATTGGAAGCAATATTTGATGAGGTATTTGACGCTTGGAAGTTTTGCGTTGTATAAAATCTTCTGGTCAATTCTGAATATTCAACGCTGTCAATTTCGCCTGCCGGGCATGTATACTTAACCGCCGCAAAATTGTTTTCGCCTTTTTTTAAAAAGAAATCGAAGGTCACAGGTTTTATAGTGTCGGATATACCTGCTATGCAGCTTTCCGGATCGACTTCTTCTTTATTTGTCAGAACTATTTTTGTAAGGTTTTTTAATTGAAATAAACTATCCGGCAAATCAAAAACGCTGTAGATATCTAATGAAATTTCTTTTAAATTAGGCAGTTGTGATAACTGCTGAAATGTTTCGTAGTAGTCAATTTCATCGTTATTGCTGATAACAAGCTGTTCTATATTATATAATTTTTCAAATCCGTAAGGCAGGCTGCTGAATGAGTTTTTATCGAATACAATTGTTTTAACTGCAGGCTTTCTTTTAATTTCTGTGAACAGCTCATCCCACTCATCAGAATTTGCATCACCATTTAATATTAAGCATTTCAGCGAATTTAATTTCGATGAACACTTTCTTAGTTTCTCCAGATCAGAGGATGAGCAGTTCATCTTTAATGAATCAATATAAGGAAGCAGTGAATCATTTTTTTGCTCGCCTAAACGGCAAACAGCGGATTTGTATTGCTGAGCAAAACAAAAAATATTTGCAGTGCATAATGCTGAAACAAATATTATTTTTTTTATAGTTATCATGAGCGGGAGATTTGCTTTAATAACGTTTATCTTTTAAAAAGATACAGGAAGGTGAAATATTTTTAATAAAAAAAACCGCCCGGAGGCAGCTATTTAATAATTTAACTAAAGTTTATGAGGAAAACATACTGCCCATTTGGCGACCGTCAGCTGGGCGAAAGATAAATAAAGTCTATTACTCAGTCAGCGCTGCGTTAGGGATTGAAGCGGAAATCCTTTTGCCCTTGCAAAAGATTGAAGGGGAAAGCCCGCCCCTTTCTTTTTTAAGAAAGGGAAACGCCCAAATGAAATTATTTAAAAAATTTAAAGTCCTAATACAATATTATTTAACCGCTCCGCCATTATTCATATTATCTTTCGTAGGGGAAACAAAACTTAGTTCTCCATTATTATTTTCAGCCATTAAAATCATTCCCTGGCTTTCAATATTTTTTATTTTGCGCGGTGCAAGATTTACTAAAACAGAAACTCTCTGCCCGATAATATCTTCCGGTATATAATACCCTGCAATGCCTGAAACAATTATACGTTTATCAATTCCGGTATCAATTAACAATTTCATAAGTTTATCAGTTTTAGGAACACGTTCTGCTTCTAAAATAGTTCCCACGCGAATATCCATTTTACTGAAATCATCAAAAGTAATGTCGGCTTTTGCTGCAGCAGCAGATGCGGATGAAGCCCCTGCATTATCTCCGTTTAATAAAACTTCTGATTTATTAGTTTCTGCCTCATTAAGCATTTTCGAATTTTTTAATTTAAGAACCTGTTCATCCACTGTTTCGTCTTCAATCTTTTCAAACAATAAACCTGATGGATTTATCTGATGTCCGGCCAGCAATAAATCGATGCGTGATGCATCATTCCATTTTAAATCATTATTCAGATTAATCATTGCGCCGAGTTTTTTTGATGTGAAAGGTAAAAACGGTTCCATCAGTACGGCAAGATTCGCCGTTATCTGCAGCGATAAATTCATTATTGTCTGAACACGTTTTTCGTCTGTTTTTATTAATATCCACGGTTCACTGTCAGCCAAATATTTATTTCCCAAGCGGGCCAAATTCATTAATTCTCCCAATGCTTCCCTGAAACGGTACTGTTCAATACTTGATGCAATTTTTGCAGGAAATTTACTTATTTCTTCCATCAGTAAAATGTCGCCTTTTGTATATTCCAAAGCCGCAGGCACTTTACCATTATAGTATTTATGCGTTAATACTAATGTACGGTTAATGAAATTGCCGAGTACAGCCACTAATTCATTATTATTTTTGGCCTGAAAATCTTTCCAGGTAAAATCATTGTCCTTAGTTTCAGGCGCATTTGCACAAAGTGTATAACGCAGCGAATCTTGTTTGTCTTTAAACTCAAGCAAATACTCGTGCAGCCATACAGCCCAGTTGCGGGAAGTGGAAATTTTATTTCCTTCCAAATTTAAAAATTCATTAGCTGGAACATTTTCTGGTAAAATGTATGAACCCTCAGCCATCAGCATAGCAGGGAAAATAATACAATGAAATACAATATTGTCTTTACCGATAAAATGCACCAGTTTTGTTTCTTTATCTTTCCAATATAATTCCCAGTCTTGATTCTTAATTCCCAATTCTTGATTTGCAAATAATTCTTTAGTCGCAGAAATATACCCTATTGGTGCATCAAACCATACATATAATACTTTTCCTTCGGCACCTTCAATCGGAACTTTTACGCCCCAATCTAAGTCCCGGGTCATGGCACGGGGCTGAAGCCCGGCATTCAGCCAGCTCTTGCATTGTCCTAAAACATTTACTTTCCAGTCTTTATGCGAATCAATATATGCTTCAATTTCCGGCTGCATGGTATCCAAAGGTAAAAACCAATTCTTTGTTTTTTTTCTTACAGGCTTTTCACCCGATAATGTTGACCTTGGATTAATTAAATCCGTTGCATTAAGCGTACTCCCGCAATTTTCGCATTGATCGCCGTAAGCGTTATCATTCCCGCATTTAGGACATGTTCCTACTATGTAACGATCGGCCAGAAACTGGTTAGCTTTCTCATCAAAATACTGCTCCGTTATTTCTTCTTTAAAAACACCTTTATCATATAATGTTTTAAAAAATTCAGAAGCCGTTTCGTGATGTGTTTTGGAGGATGTCCTGGAAAAAATATCGAATGATATCCCGAACTCCTTAAAGGAATCACCCATTATTTTATGGTATTTATCAACCACCTGCTGAGGGGTAATGCCTTCTTTTTTTGCTTTAATGGTAATGGGTACGCCATGCTCATCGGACCCGCAGATAAATTTTACATCTTCGCCCTTTGAACGAAGATAACGTACATAAATATCAGCAGGCAGATAACAGCCCGCTAAATGACCTATATGCACAGGGCCATTGGCATAAGGTAATGCGGCCGTAACGGTATGTCTTTTAAAAGTCAAGTTCAAAAGTTTTAAGTTTAAAGTTCAAAGTTAACAATAAGTTGAAAGTGTGTAAATTATTCTAACTAACTTTCCAACTTAAAACTTTATACCATTAAATCAAAATGACACCTGCATATTTAAAAAAAGGCGATAAAATTGGTATTGCGGCCTGCGCCAGAAAAATTTCAGTAAATGAAATCCAACCAGCTGTTGATATTTTAAATTCTTGGGGATTGGAAGTTGTATTAAGTAAAAATTTATTTAATGCTGAAAATCAATTTTCAGGGACGGATGAGGAAAGATCAGAAGACTTACAAATGATGCTGGATGATGAGTCTGTAAAGGCAGTAATCAGTGCCCGCGGAGGATACGGCACAATGCGCATTATTGACAAAATTGACTTTACACAATTTAAGAAAAACCCTAAATGGCTCATTGGTTACAGCGATATAACTGTGCTGCATTCACATATAAATAATTTTGATATTGAAACGCTTCATGCAACAATGCCTATAAATTTTACAAAAAATGCTGAAGCCACCGAAACCTTACGTAAAGCCTTATTTGGAGAAAAATTAAGTTATGAAGCTGAAGTTCATCATTTAAACAGAAAAGGAATTGCGGAAGCAGAATTAATTGGAGGAAATCTTTCTTTACTATATGCATTAACTGGCAGCCCTTCTGATATTGATACTAAAGGCAAAATTTTATTCATTGAAGATTTAGATGAATATCTTTATCATATTGACAGAATGATGCTGAATCTGAAACGTGGCGGAAAATTAAGCCATATAGCAGGTTTGGTTGTAGGCGGATTAACTGATATGAAAGATAACATTATACCTTTTGGAAAAACTGCCGAAGAAATAATTTTTGATGCCGTGAAAGAATACAGTTATCCTGTATGCTTTAATTTTCCTGCCGGACATATTGATAAAAATTCAGCTTTGTACCTTGGCAGAAAGGTACACCTTAGGATAACTGACGATACTGCTGAATTGTGTTTTTGACATTTTTATTAAAAAACAATCACCAAATATTTCCCACCCACCGCAAAAATTCAGGTAATGTGATTAAAATCATGTTTTTTGCATTTCAATATCTTTTTCTTTGCGGTATGCTTTCGATTGCATATCGATGAAAAAAGAGAAAAAATATAACTTACGTGTTCGGCTTTGGGTGGAAGAAACCAATGGAATATTTCTTGGCCTTGGCCGGGTTATACTTCTTGAAAATATAGGCAAAACAGGCTCAATTACAAATGCTGCCAAAGAAATGAAAATGTCCTATCGGCAAGCATGGCAGTTTGTAGAGGATATGAATAAACATGCAAACGTACCGCTTGTAGAAAAGATGCTTGGCGGAAAAAACGGGGGCGGTGCAAGATTAACTGAAGCCGGAGAAAGAGCGGTCAAATCATATTATACATTAGAAAGCAAAATAAGAAAGTTTGCAGATAAAGAAACAGCAAAAATAAAGTTCTAAAATTTTTTAACTATCGGTATTCATAATAATACATATCGAAAAATATATACTATGAAATTATATTTTATAATCAGTGCAGCATTGTTAACTTTGAATCTTTTCTCTCAGGTAAAAAGCGATAGTTTAACTCTCAAACCGAACTCCTCAAAGGTCAATAATCTTAATGAAATAGTAATTTCTGCTTCGCGAATATCTGAAACAGTCCTACGCTCCCCCGTTAGTATAGAACAATTAAAATCAATTGATGCCCAAAACATGGGGGCTCCAACTTGCTTCGATGCCATCGAGAACCTGAAAGGAATGCAGATTATTACTCCGAGTTTAGGATTTAAAGTGATAAACACAAGAGGGTTTGCAAACACAACCAATGTTAGGTTCTCTCAATTAATTGACGGGATTGACAATCAGGCTCCGCATATAGGTGCTCCTATCGCAAACGCACTCGGTGCAAACGACCTTGACATAGACAAAATTGAAATAATACCGGGAACGGCATCTGCATTATATGGTATGAATGCCATAAACGGTTTGGCCAATATCCAAACTAAAAATCCATTTAGGTTTCAGGGTTTAAGCTTTCAGCAATTAACAGGAGTAAATCACATTGGAAATATTGATAATGTTTCTCCTCAATTATTTAGTCAAACCAATCTGCGTTATGCCAACGCCATCAATTCTAAATTCGCATTCAAAATCAATGGATCTTGTATCCAAGGCAATGATTGGGCTGCAGACAATAAAACCGACCTCGCCTCAACAATAAATTCTTCAACTGGTTTATTTGGTTCCAACAATCCTGCGTATGATGAAGTAAATAGCTACGGAAACGAATCTTCTAACCGAAAAACATTGACGTTGAATGGAAAAAAATATGTTGTAGCCCGCACAGGGTATAGAGAAATTGATATTGCCGATTATAATATCCAAAACTATAAAGGAGATTTTGGTTTGTATTACAGACCTAAAGAAGGAAATGAATTATCGTTAACTTATAAAGGAGCACTAATTAATAATATCTATCAGCGTTCAAACCGTTTCAGATTACAGGATTACACTTTACATCAGTATGTACTCAATTACCAATCAGATATTTTTCAATTTCGGTCATACGTAACTCAAGAGAATACAGGTAAATCGTACAACCTGCGTTCGCTTGCAGAAAATATGGACAAAGCTTTTAAATCCGACAACCAGTGGTTCGCAGACTATACTACAGCTTATAATAATGCCATTACAGGTGGGGCAACTATTGCAGACGCTCACAAGATTGCAAGAGTCAATTCAGATGATGGAAGATTTGAACCCGGCACAGACGCCTACAATCAAAAGAAAGACGAATTAACCAATATCAATAATTGGGATTATGGTGCTGCCCTCAGAGTTAAATCAAATTTGTTTCACTCAGAAGGCTTATTAAATTGGGACAAACTTTTCCCTTCTTTTTTCGATAAACTTGGCGTACAGCTTTTGAGCGGGTTTGATTATAGAACCTATATTATTATCCCCGATGGCAACTATTTTATTAATCCTGTTGATTCGACAAAAAATCTGACATATGGTAAATCGGGCGGTTTTCTGCAATTAAACAAAGACCTCTTTAACAAAAAGCTTCGTATGAGTGCAGCGCTGCGGGCAGACAAATCTGATTATTTCAATTCAAAATTTAATCCGCGTTTCACAATTGTATATTCACCAAAAGAAGAAATAAACTTCAGAGCATCTTACCAAAGCGGCTTTAGATTCCCGAGTATTTTTGAAGGGTTCTCAAATGTAAATAGCGGCGGGGTAAAACGCGTAGGAGGTTTAAAAGTTATGTCTGATGGTATTTTTGAAAATTCATATACAAAAGCTTCAATTGACGCATTTCAGACACAGGTTAATAGTGATATTAATACACTTAGTTTATCACAGACACAGGCAATTGATAAAAATAAAAATATGCTTAATAAAAATCCATATACTTATCTACAGCCTGAATTTGTGCGTTCATTTGAATTTGGATTTAGAGGTCTTGCACTTAAAAAGAGTTTGTTTATTGATGCGGATTTTTATTACAACTCTTATGATAATTTTATTGCACAGGTTGAAGCGAGCATTCCCAATACAGCAATTCCAGACTCAATCCCGACATATTTATATTCCAAATCAAAGCAAAGCCGTTATCGTTTGTGGACTAATTCAAAAAGTAAAATTTATAACTATGGAGCCAGTTTGGGAATAAAATATCGTTACAATGAAAAATTTTCCTTCATCGGAAATTATACATACTCGAAACTTGACAGAACAGATGACAAAGATGGACTTGAAGACGGGTTTAATACACCAGCCGTAATTTTGAATGGAACCATCGTTACTGAAAATATTTGGAAAAAATTTGGCGCAGGCATCACTGGGCGTTATCAAACAAAATACGACTATATTTCATTCCTTGTCAGCGGAAAAGTTCCTTCATACTGGTCAATGGACGCTCAGATAAATTACAAATTTGAAAAACAAGGCTTGACAGCTAAGTTAGGAGCAGCCAATCTTCTAAACAAGGCATATTACAATATGCTGGGCGGGTCTTCTGTCGGCGGATTCTATTATTTATCACTAACGTGGATATTTAATAAATAATTTAATAAAGTAATTTTGCACAACGGAGCTACTATGCTTGAATTTTTAAAGCGATAATATATCCAGCATACGCATTAAATCAGGGTCAAGGTTCTGGGTATGTTTTACAGCATTTTCAAGCGGCGTATAACTGATTGCTTTATTTATTATTCCAATCATTACCGTTCTTTTTCCTGCCATTAAAGCTTCAACTGCAGAAAACCCTATACGGCTGCTGTTTACACGATCCATTGCTGAAGGGTTTCCTCCGCGCTGTATATGCCCCAAAATGGTTACCCTTGTATCATAATCCGGCAAGCGTTTTTTTACTTGTTCTGCAATTTTGAAAGCTCCGCCTGCTTCATCACCTTCAGCAACAATAATAATTTTTGAGGATTTACTCTTACGTCCGCTTTCCAAACGTTTAATCAAATCTTCAATATCTGTTTTCGTTTCCGGCATTAATATACATTCTGCACCCACACCAATTCCAGAGCGTAAAGCTATCAAGCCCGCATCCCTGCCCATTACCTCCACAAAAAACAGGCGGTCGTGGCTTTCTGCAGTATCGCGTATTTTATCAACAGCTTCTACAACCGTATTTATTGCTGTATCATAGCCAATTGTAAAGTCGGTACCAACCAAATCGTTATCAATAGTGCCGGGGCAGCAAACTATAGGAACGGCACACATTTTACTTAATTCCAAAGCGCCTCTGAACGTTCCGTCTCCGCCTATAGCTACAATACCTTCTATTTCATGTTTAGTTAAGTTTTCAACTGCTTTTTGCCTGCCCTCTATCGTTAAAAACTTTTTACTCCGTGCAGTTTTTAAAACTGTTCCTCCGCGCTGAATAATATTGGCCACAGATTTGGAACCTAAAGGAATAAATTCATTCCGTATCATTCCCTCGTAACCGTGCATAATACCTACTACTTCCAAATTATGATAAATGGCGGTCCGCACCACTGCACGTATACAGGCATTCATTCCCGGGGAATCACCTCCGGATGTAAAAACAGCAATTTTTTTCATTATTTAATCTAATTATATCAAATTTATATCGTTTCAAATTATCGTTATTGGATCATGAATCCATACGAATTTAAGAATTAATAACTGATGTTACGCACTATTATCTTCATCGCAGCGAAATATTGGCCAAAAACATCAATCATATATGCTGTTTTATCATTATGGATAACAGAATTTCACGCTGCCGTATTGTGAAGCCGGCACATAAGGGCTAAGTAATTACCTGGACTAAAAATTTGTCGCTTTTTCGAATCCCCCCTTTACCGGAAGCAAATTTAAAAATCATTTCTGAATTGAAAGGGTTTTTAATAAAAGTATCAGAGACTTAACGACTAGTATAAAAAGCTTTTTTTGCTGCGCAAAACTGATTTTGCAGGTGATCAAAAATTTTCCT
>CAISYK010001176.1 GCA_903889605.1 uncultured Bacteroidota bacterium | reverse complement strand
TTTAGTTCTGAAAAAAATAATATTATCCGTAATAGCTGGTGTAGTCATACATATATCATTTAATTCATTTGTTGATAATAATTTAAACGTGGGCCCGGCCTGAAAAACATAAACTTTTCCATCGTCACTTGGAAAGGAAATTTTCCCGTCAGACGCAACAGGGCAGCCTGTGAAGCTATTGGACTTGCCCAGCTTTTCTTTATAAATCAATTTTCCATTACCTGCGTTATAACAATTAATAGTTCCATTCCAGTTGCAGTTATACAAATACTCACCATATAGAAGCATTGTTTGCATATAAGCTCCGGCCCAAGGGAGGCTCCATTTCACATATTCATTTGTCGCTTTATCATCTTTTAAAGAAATATCACCTGATGCCGTTTTCTTTATTGCTAAAATAGGCGCGCCTTCACCATGGGCGCTGTTAAAGTATATAAGGCTATCACCAATTAATGGAGTTGGAATTGGAATATCTCCGCCCCCGGACATTTTCCAAATTTCATCGCCAGTCTCAAAATCATAAGCTCCCCTTTGTTTAAATCCATTTAGTACAACCCTTGCTTTTCCATTATTAAGATAAATATTGGGTGTGCACCATCCTGGAAGTTCATCCCTGTTTTTTTTCCAAATTACAGCTCCTGTTTCAGCATTTAATGCTTCCACAAATGAATTTTCAAGCACGTCGCATTGAACAATTACAACGTTATTGTATATGATAGGAGAGCTTGCAAATTCCCATTCTGCAGTTTCAACCATATAAAATGTAGATTTTAATTTTCCGAAATTTTTAGACCACAGCAAATCACCGTTCATTGAATAACAATATATACCTTCCGATCCAAAAAATGCGACTACATGCTTTCCATCAGTGGCAACAGAACAATTTGCATGAGATGATTTTGAATGACGCTTAATTATTGGGACACCAACACAAGAAGTTTTCTCCCATATTATTGATCCTGTATTTTTGTTCACACAATAAACTTTCCATTGATGTTCAGAATTATCGTCAATTGATTCGATGTCGCCGTATATACCGGTTTTTAAACTATTCTTTTCCTTTTTACCTATTGCTGTTGTAATAAATACGCAATCACCCCAAACAACAGGACTTGAAAGTCCTAGTCCTGGAATTTCAATTTTCCATTTAAGGTTTTCCATCTTCTTTACATTCCATGTCTGCGGGATATTGGCGCTGTCTAATATTCCGCTGGAATAATAGCCTCTGTATGAAGGCCATTGACGATTTTGTATAATGGAGTTATCTGCATCTTTAATTTGTCCGTTTGCTATAACAGGAACTAACAAAACAGCCAAAATAATTATTTTAAATTTATTGTTCATTTTAGTGTTGTATTAATTTATGGTTCCTTTTATTAATATGATTATTTTTTCAGAATTGTAATTACCAAAACATTTGGTAAATTATTTTGGGGACAGAATAAAATGGACTAAGCCTTTATTTTTTTTCAAAATTAGTACAAATATTCTTTATTGCACAAGAAACTAAAACTATATCAAATTATGTTTTTGAAATAACATATAATTGGCTGTTAAATACATTATAGCCTCGTAACAGCAAAATAACTAAACTCTATTTTTTAATTCAAAACGGATTTTGGGTGATCAGTTTTTTATAGGAAGCTAAAGTTTAATGCCCTAATATATTTTAGGCTATGGAAGTTTTTTTTGCACCGGAACGATTTTTTGCAAATAATAAATTCAATAAATCTGTACTCGATCTATAAGCAGACAAATCATTGAGGCAGACAAATTAAGAATTGTGTTGGCTTTTTTTGCAGGTTTTTTACAATTTATATACAAGGAGAGTTCGCAAAATAAAAGAGTGATTTCGCTGGCCAATTATGTGCAGCTGAATTATACTTGACTTTCCTCTTTAACTTCGGCAGCAGCCTCTGTAGGCTCAATAATATCTTCAACAGGTTTCTTTTTGAAAAAACGTTTTTGGTAAAGTATTATAATTGCAACACCAACACTAATGGAAGCGTCTGCCATATTAAATACAGGCCGGAAAAAGATAAAATCTTCGGTTCCCCAAAATGGAAACCATGCAGGAAAATGTCCATTAATAACAGGAAAGTAAAACATATCCACAACCTTGCCATGCAGAAAAGAAGAGTAACCTCCTTCTTCCGGCAAAAAACGGGCAACTTCGTAATTACTATCACTGAACAGCATACCATAAAAAGCACTGTCAATGATATTTCCAACCGCACCTGCAAATATCAATGCAATACATGTAATATATAATTTATCTTCTTTCTGCTTTACCAAGCTCCATAAATACCAGCCTATTGCTCCTACAGCAGCAATTCGAAATACGCTTAAAAATAATTTACCGAAATTTCCGCCGAATTCCATTCCATAGGCCATTCCATTGTTTTCTGTAAAATGGATAATGAACCAATCACCTGCAATTTTTACTTCTTCACCAAGAAAAAAATGGGTTTTGATAAAAATTTTAATCAGCTGATCGATTAGTAAAATAAGAAATATAAGAATTAATGGTTTTTTCACGCAGGGTGGTTTTAAATTTATGCATCGCAAAAATAAAAAATAATCAGCAATAAATTGGTTTTTGTTTTGTCATTACTTAACCATATTAAAAGAGTTTAACATCTATTAGCTTTTTTCTGGATTATTCTTTCATTATCAAAACAATGCAGACAACCTTTTTTTACCTCATACCCATACATTTGCGGTTTCGTAAGTGATGTCTATGCCGTTTTAATAGGTGGTTTTCATTATTTTAAATATTTAATTCAATTAATTATTACATTTGAACAGCAAAAAAAATTGAAGCTTTTTTTATTTTTATAAAATTTAAATACAATTATAACCATGCAGAGAAGTATTCTCCAAAGAAAAATTAAATCGGGACTTATTGTTTCCTGCTTTCTTTTTTCAAGCATTATATCAGCACAAAATACAGGAATTGTACGCGGATTTGTTTATTTGAAGGAATCAGGCGAACCTGTACTATTTACTAATGTAATACTTAAAGGAACTACATTAGGAATAGCCACTGATGTAAACGGCTTTTTTTCTATTAATAAAATTCCTCCCGGTAACTATACAATTTTTATTTCATCTTCCCTTGGTTATGATACCCTGCAGGAAGCCGTTACTGTTAAATCCGGCGAAATATTGAGTAAAAAACTATACCTGACTAAATCAGCTATTAAGCTTAAGGGGGTCGAAGTTTCAGCTGAGCAGGATGCGAAAGAAACAGAAACACAAATTTCAGTAAATAAAATTGATCCAATTGTAATAAAAAAACTGCCTACTGTGGGCGGTGAACCTGATTTAGCACAGTACTTACAAGTTTTACCAGGGGTTATTTTTACCGGCGACCAAGGCGGGCAATTGTATATTCGCGGCGGTTCACCTGTTCAAAATAAAGTTTTGCTGGATGGAATGATTGTATATAACCCTTTCCACTCCATAGGTTTGTTTTCGGTTTTTGATGCTGATATTATACGTAATGCAGATGTATACAGCGGAGGCTTCGGTGCCGAATACGGCGGTCGTATTTCCTCAATAATGGATATCACCACGCGTGACGGAAACAAAAGACGCGTTGCTGGAAAAGTTGCTGTCAGCCCTTTTGGCGCTAAAGTTTTAGTTGAAGGGCCGCTGATGAAGTTTAATGAAGGAGATAAAACAACCGCTTCATTTATACTCTCTGCAAAAACTTCTTACCTGCCGACAACCTCAAAAGTGCTTTATTCATACGTTGATCCAAATGGACTGCCTTTCAGCTTCAGCGATTACTACGGTAAAGTATCATTAAATACAAGCAATGGCAGTAAACTGAATTTATTTGGTTTTAATTTTAATGATAAGGTAAGCTACAAATCATTACAGGATATGAATTGGAGTTCATACGGCGGCGGCGGTAACTTTTTATTGGTACCTCAAAATTCACCTATTTTAGTTAATGGTAATTTCGCATATTCTCAATACGGCATTAAACTTAAACCTGAAGGAGAAAATGAAAAAAGCAGTAAAATTAAAGGTTTTAACATGGGCATAGGTTTTACTTATTTTATGAGTAAAAATGAATTAAATTACGGCATTGAAGTTCTTGGTTTCCGCACCGATTTCGATTTATATAACTCTGTTAACAGGCATGTCTCACAGCAGGAAAGCACAACAGAAATCGGCGGATATTTTAAATACAAATGGATATCAAAGCATAAGAAATTATTGCTTGAGCCAAGTTTGCGTATCCAATATTATGCTTCATTAGGCAATACTTCGCCTGAGCCTCGCCTAAGTTTGAAATGGAACATAACTAAGAAATTTCGGTTTAAATTCGCAACTGGCATGTATTCTCAGAACCTTATTGCTGCGAATTCCGATAGAGATGTGGTTAACTTATTTTATGGTTTTCTTTCCGGTCCTGATAATTTACAGCAAACATTCACTGACGAAAACGGTAAAGTGAATGAGGTGAAAGATAATTTACAAAAGGCAAATCATTACGTTGCTGGCTTTGAGTTTGATTTAGGCCGTCATTTTGATTTGAACATTGAAGGTTATCGTAAAGATTTCAAGCAATTAGCTAACTTAAACCGCAATAAAATATTTGATGACAGCCCTGATAATGCTGCTAAGCCGGATGTTTTGAAAAAGGATTTTATTATTGAATCCGGTAAAGCGCAGGGTATTGATGTTGTATTAAAGTACGATTATAAACGTATTTACTTATGGTTTGTATATTCATTAGGGTATGTGACCCGTTTCGACGGCGTTTTGAGCGATGCTGATGGAAAACTTATTTCATACCGCCCTAATTTTGACCGCAGGCATAATGCAAATATTGTAGCTTCATACATTTTTGGTGAAGACCGCAGCTGGGAATTTGATGCTCGTTGGAATATTGGTTCGGGCTTTCCGTTTAAACCTACAGGTGGTTTTTATGAAGATTTAAATTTCAGCAATGGCATCAATACTGATTATACAAGTACTAATGGGGAGTTAAATTATTTCTTCGAGGAAGGCAAAACAAAAGAATTGCCTTGGTATCATCGTTTAGATGTTACCATAAAACGGACATTTCATTTATTTGAAAACACTAAATTGGAAGTTGCCGCAGGTGCTACGAATGTCTACAGTCGTAAAAATATTTTCTATTTTGACCGGATTCAATATAAGCGGGTAGACCAGTTGCCAATATTACCAACGCTAAGCGTTGTAATGACTTTTTAAATTTTATATTCTCCAATACGAGCTCGATTCTTTTGTATTTCTCATAATGCCTTTTAATAAGGCTATTCATTTTTGATTGTAATTCGTGAATAAATTTGTTTTTGTCCGGCAAAAATAAAATCCAAACTTTATTTAAATTGCAGTTTAGTTATGGAGCAGTATTTGTTTCGGGCACAGTCTTCTGCAAGCTCTTACATGCCATGCTATGGCATACAGGCAAGCGGAAGTGCGTGCTGGACAATTTACTTTATTGATTCTCAAATAAAAGGCAATAACTTTTATTAACAAAAAACATTTGTGTATTCGTACAAATATTTATACTTTCGGTCGCCTTCATTTATTTATTTTTATAAAAATTTTGAATACAATTAAACCTTTTCAAAATACTATCGTCTTACAGTTGAATTCATTAAAAAGAGTATTAACTATTAAAAAATTAAAATCATGAAAAATCAAAAATTAATTTTCAGGAGTTTTGTCGCAATCATATTTGCCTTCTCCGTAATTACAGGGTGTAAGAAAAAGGATGATGTAGTTGCGCCGGTTGCGGTAGATGATGCTGCTCTGCAAACTGAATCAGCAAACGATCAGTCAAATGTCGAAAACGAATCCAACCTTGCAATGGATGACGCTAATACTGCTTTGCAGGGAGTTTCAGCAACAAGAGATATGGAATCATTTAACTTTTGTAATATCACCATAGATTCATCACAAATGGCAACCGGCCTGATTGTATTGACTTATACCGGCAATAATTGTGATAATACAAGACTGCGTTCTGGTTCTATTAGTATACAGCTTCCTTATATTAATGGAGCTGTTAAAAGATGGAAAGTGCTGGGTGCTGAAGTAACTCTAACTTTTAATAACTACAAAGTTACCAGGCTTTCAGATAATAAATCACTGACTTTAAATGGAACACACAGTGTTACAAATGTGAACGGAGGATTAATCCCGGATTTGCTGACAGTTGCTACACCAATTGTTCACAAAATAAGAGCAAACATGGTATTGACATTTGATGATCAAACTAATCGTACATGGGGTGCCGCAAGAATAAGAACATTTTCTATTGCAAACAACATAATTTCATGTGCCGTAACCGGAGACACAGCAATCAACTCATATACAAATGTAGCAATGTGGGGAACAAATAGACACGGAGACAGTTTTAGTATAAGTATACCAACTGCTGTTGTTTTTAACGTTTACGGCGGCACTTGTTTACATAAACCGTTGAGCGGAGTGAGGGTTTTAAATAAATTAACTCACGAAATTACTGTTACATATGGTGTTGATGTAAATGGTGCCGCTGTAACTTCAGGTTGTCCGTATGGATGGAAAGCAAATTGGATAAATGGTCAAGGTGTTGCCAAACAAATTGTAAGATCCTATTAGGCGCCTTAATTGATGTTATTATTAAAGGAAAAAACCGCTTGTAAGGCGGTTTTTTCTTTTAATAATAATTAGATGGAGTAATGGTATAGAGAGCTTGAAGCCTTTTTTGAAATATCATAATTTTATGGATCTTGATTTTTTTTCAAACTTGACCGCTGTATTTGGATTAGACTTAAAAAAAACATCATCCATTTTTTGAGCCATTTACAGTAAAAGTTAACTGAATAAATACCATATTACAAGAGTAAAGGAAATAAATATAATTATCAATATTATTTTCGAAAACAATTGATTGTTTTGTTCGGTCTCATCGTATAGTTTATTGGCTTTGATGTCTGCTGTAAGGATATACACCTTTACTAAATAAATGACTGTAAAAACAGTTAAAATTACAGCTGTGCAAAATAAAAACTTTATCATAAATATATCTCCCCAAAGCCCTTCTCTTTATCTCTCCCCAGAGGGCAGAGGTAATAGGTGAGAAGTCAATTAAAAATTATGTTTATTTATTAATTATATTTATCCTAAGTCATCTCTTAATCACTTCCCCAAAGAGATAGGTAATAGGAGAGATGGTAAATTGAAATTGTTATTTGTTGTTTTTTCGCTTTTTGCAGTTGCTTAATGAGATTTCAAAATAAATCGTTTTAATAATGATGATGTATCGCTTCATCTAAAAACGGATGTTTTTGAACCATCAGCGGAGCTTTTGCAAGTGCTCTGTTAACAGTAAAAAGAAGCAATCCAAGGAAACCTAAAGCGGTTCCGATTTCCATCCACCCTAAATGCCATAATCCTTTCACTGTGCCGGGCATTACCATAATAAAAACATCCAACCAGTGTCCTACAAAAATAATACATCCTACAAATACTAAAAAGAAATAATTACGTTTTGAATCCCGGCTCATTAATAATATCATTGGAAAAAGGAAGTTAATAAAAAACATCGTCCACATCAATATCATATAGCCAAAATCGTTTAAACGCTCCTGAAAATATATGGCCTCATTAGGGATATTTGTATACCAAATAAGCATAAATTGGCAGAACCAAAGGTAACTCCAAAGGAAGCTTACTGCAAACACCCATTTCCCCAAATCATGGATATGACTGTCATTCACTTGAGGTAAATATCCTTTGTGTTTTAAATAAATAACAAACAAAATAATTGTGATCATTGCGGAAATCCACATACCTGCAAATGCATACCAGCCGTATATGGAACTGAACCAATGTACATCTAAAGACATCATCCAATCCCATGATGATGTTGATGAAGTAACAGCAAAGAGAACTAGAAACAGTGCGCCTTTAGTAATGTTTTTATAATGAATAGCTGTACCACCCTGAATATCTTCTTCTAAAGAACGTTTTATAAATCCCCTTTGAAATAAATTCCATATCACTAAATAAGCTAAAGTTCTTAACCAAAAAAACCAAGGAGTAAAATAAGCATACTTGTCTGCTATTACAGCATCATATTTAGTTGATGACTTATCAATTACATCAGGATCCATCCATTCATATAAATTATGCAGGTGCAGTTGCCCGGCAAGCAATATTAAAAATATAATGATAGACCCAACAGGTAAAAAACTTGAAACAGCTTCGTAAACCCTTTTAACTGCAGCAGACCAAGCGGCCTCGGCTGCATATTGCAGCGCCATGAAAAATGTTGCCAGTAAACCTATCCCCATAAAAAACCAGCCGTTTACAAGCAGATTTGCCCATAAACGAGTGTGCTTATATTCCACTGTTAATGCCCCTTCCGGAGCATGGTCAGTAAAAAAGCCAGCCATGATGGTAATCAAGCCTATAACCATCAAGGCAATGGTAATGTTTTTGTTTTTTTTAGTGAATGTATAGTTCAGATTATTCATGTCAGTTAATGTGTTGCTGAATTATTATTTTAGCTGCCCGTTATTTATTTCCCTTGTAATTTTTGAACATACATTACGAGCTTCCATCTTTCATCTGCAGTTAGCTGTGATGCGTGTGAACCCATTAAATTTTTTCCGTAAGTCAAAGTGTGAAACATTTTTCCTTCAGGCAATGCCATTAAAATCGGACTAACATAAGAAGGAGGTGCACCGGGAAGTTTTAAGGCAACCGGCCCATCGCCATGACCGAGTGGTCCATGACATGTAATGCAGAATTTGCCGTAGAGAATTTCGCCTTGATTTAAGTTGATTATATTTTTTGCAAGCGGATTGTGCAGATATCTTCCAGCATCAGCATAACCTCCAGTATCATTGGCATACATATATGGCATAAATCCCCGCGGAATTGTTCCGGCAGCAGGCAGCCTGTTGGTTTGCAAAGTATCGCCGTTTGTTAGTGAAACATAAGCCATATCGCTTTCCAATGCAGGAGAGCGGTACATATCAGGCATAAATTCACGACCTGGGCTATTTGGATTATGCTTTCCGCAGGATATATTGCCAATGGTTAAACAGATGAAAATAATGATTCCTCCCTTCTTAATATTCCCTCCCCTAGAGAGGAGGAATAAGGTGATGCAGTTCTTGCTGATTTTATATTTTATCTTTTTCATTTGTCTTTTTTTTCGCATCGTCCGTTCTCTTGAGGTGAAAGGATTAAGCGGAGAGGCAGTGTATCTTATTTAAATGAAATTTCAGCAGCTCCGCCTTTTATTAATAATGTTTCGATATTATTTTTATTCTCTTCATTCGTTTCAATAATCATTAAAAATTTATCGTCAGTGGTTCTCGGGTCAGGGTTTTTGGGGGCCGCTCCCGGAAGCAGCCAGCATCTGATGAAGAATGTTATAACCAGTCCAATTGCAGCACAAAGAACAGTGGATTCAAATATTATTGGAATAAATGAAGGCACATTCATGTAAAATGCAAAACTTGGTTTTCCTCCAATATCCGTCGGCCAGTTGTAAATCATCATATACCACATCATTAATGCTGACAGGCAGAATCCGACAGCCCCATAAATAAAGGCTGTTATAGCTAAACGTGTTCTGGGAATCCCAATAATTTCATCTATACCATGAATTGGAAATGGAGAAAAAATATCCAATATTTTTATTCCTTTTGACTGAAGATCTTTTGCTGCCGCTAATAATGGCTCTTCGTCATCATAAATTGCGTGTATTGCTGATGTATTCATGCTGTAGCGGCCCCTCTCTTAATCTCTCCCCAAGGGGAGAGGCAATTGCAGAGCAATTATTAATTATTGTTATTTATAATTTTCTTTCTTTTCTTTTTCTTTACGTTTCGCCCCCTCTCCTTGGGAGATGAGATTAAGGGGTGAGGCTTCTTGGTTCTTTTTTCTTTTTGTACTCTTGTCCGGATGATTTTAAAATAGTTTTTAATTCTGATTGCGCAATTACTGGGAAATAACGTGTAAACAGCAGGAAAAAAGTAAAAAACATTCCCAGCGTGCCGATAAATATTCCAATATCAACAAACGTAGGTTGATATAGGTTCCATGATGATGGGAGGAATGAACGGCATAATGTCGGAACTATTATCACAAAACGTTCGAACCACATTCCAATATTTATAACTATTGCAATAATGAAAGTGAAGGTTAAACTGGTTCGAAGTTTTTTGAACCAAAATAGCTGGGGAGAAATTACGTTGCAGGTCATCATTATGGCATAAGCCCACCAATAATGACCTTCAGCACGGTTCAGAAATGCATATTGTTCGTATTCCACACCTGAATACCATGAAATGAATAACTCTGTCATGTATGCTATCCCTACAATTGTACCTGTTGCAATAATAACAATGTTCATATATTCAATATGCTTGATTGTAATGTAACTTTCTAATCCATAAACCTTACGCATTATGATCAGCAGTGTTAAAACCATGGCGAAGCCCGAAAATATTGCTCCTGCAACGAAATAAGGAGGGAAGATTGTTGTGTGCCAACCCGGCAATACCGATGTGGCAAAGTCCATTGAGACTATTGAATGCACCGAGAATACAAGCGGAGTAGCCAAACCTGCCAGTATTAAAGATACCTCTTCGAAACGACTCCAGTGACGGGCGCTTCCGCCCCATCCGAAACTTAAAATGCTGTATATCTTTTTTGAAAGCGGCTTTAAAGCCCTGTCGCGGATCATTGCAAAGTCAGGAATTAAACCTGTATACCAAAACAATAATGATACTATAAGATAGGTTGTAACGGCAAACACATCCCACATCAGCGGAGAGTTAAAGTTTACCCATAATGATCCAAACTGATTCGGCAAAGGGAACAGCCAATAATCCAGCCATGGACGGCCTGTATGTAATAATACGAATATGGCTGCGCACAATACTGCGAAGATTGTCATTGCTTCAGCAGAACGATTAATGGCCATCCTCCATTTCTGGCGGAACAATAATAAAACCGCAGAAATAAGCGTCCCAGCATGGCCGATACCTATCCACCAAACAAAATTAGTTATATCCCAGCCCCAGGCAACACCATTATTTGACCCCCAAACTCCAACACCTGTAATAACGGTGTATGTTAAACAAACCAAGCCCCATATAAAACACATAACAGAAACAGTAAGCACCATATACCAATGCTTTGAAGCTTTGCCTTCGATAGGTTTAGCAATATCTTCAGAAATTTGATGATATGATTTGCTGCCAATAATTAACGGCTCCCTGATTTCTGATTCCTGCTGCATTTTGCTGTAATGTTATTTTGTTGTATTGACAATTGTTTGCATTGATCATTGTTGTATTTCCCCTGACAGGGTTTTGAACCCTGTTAGGGGTCTTCTTTACGTATTCATATATTTATCCTTAGTTAGCTATAAACCATGTCTGGTGACTTAGCTGCGTACTATTGTTTTATCCGCACGAGGCTGTAAACCTAGTTAGCTTGATTCATGTAATTTTTATTGTTTACCCCTAACAGGGTTTGAAACCCTGTCAGGGAGCTCTGTTGCTTGCTATTGTTTTATCCGCAAGTGGCTGTAAACCTCGTTAGCTTGCTTCATTTAGTTTTTATTGAGTACCCCTAACAGGGTTTTAAACCCTGTCCGGGAGCTCAGCTGCGTACTATTGTTTTATCCGTAACAGGCTGTAAATTCAGTTAGCATGATTTATTTAATTTTTATTGTTTACCCCTAACAGGGTTTGAAACCCTGTCAGGGAGCTCTGTTGCTTACTATTGTTTTATCCGCAAGTGGCTGTAAACCTCGTTAGCTTGCTTCATTTAATTTTTATTGTTTACCCCTAACAGGGTTTGAAACCCTGTCAGGGAGCTCAGTTGCTTAATACTATTTAACCTGTAACAGGCAACAAACCTGGTTAACGTAATGCAATGCTGTTTTTAATATTTACCCCTAACAGGGCTTGAAACCCTGTCAGGGGGCTGTAAATTTGAAATTAATCTGCGCATTTTTTCAACCAGGCAAATTGCTTTTTGCTTCTTCAATAGTTCCTTCACAGTTTCTTACTTTTGCCAAATATGATACTGTAGGTTTAATACCAAGTTCTTCCAATATAAAGTAATTGCGTTCCTCTGCTTCTTGTTTTCTTAATTTGCTTATTGCGCTGTCTGCATCGTTCAAATCACCAAATATTATTGCATTGGTAGGACAAACTTCTGCACATGCAATATTCACATCACCATCAACTAATTTGCGTTCTGCTTTTTTAGCATCAAGCTTGCCTGCCTGTATACGCTGAACACACATGGAGCATTTTTCCATAACACCTCGTGAGCGAATTGTTACATCAGGGTTTAACACCATGCGTCCTAAATCGTCCTGTGTCGGGTTGAATGCAAAATCACTATTGCCATTATAGTTGAACCAATTGAAACGTCTTACTTTATAAGGACAATTGTTAGCGCAGTATCTGGTTCCTATGCATCGGTTATAAGCCATAGTATTTAACCCTTCTGAGCTGTGATTAGTTGCCAATACTGGGCAAACTGTTTCACATGGAGCATGATTGCAATGCTGGCACATCATGGGTTGAAATACCACTTTAGGGTTAACAGCAGAAGGGGTTTCCATTTCCCTATACATATTACCTCTGCCTATTCCTTCTTCATCAGCAGTTTTTTCATTCATATCGCTGCTGTAATAGCGGTCGATACGAAGCCAATGCATTTCACGTGTTTTCATTACCTGATCTTTCCCAACAACGGCAACGTTGTTTTCAGCAGTACAGCTAACCACACAGGCTGCGCAGCCTATACAGGAATTTAAGTCAATGGTAATTCCCCAGCGGTGACCAGGTTTTTCATGCTCATCCCATAAATCAATGGAGGAAGCCTTTTTACTCACTGATTGCGTAACCAGAATTTCATCCTTATTGCCGGATTTAGGATTTTTTTTATAGTTCTCCAGGCTGGTTTCCTTAACTATGTCGCGGCCCATTAATGTATGATGAATCTGAGTTCCTGCTATTTTGGCAGTTTTGGCAGCACTTTCAATTTTTACATCCAATGCAGAGTAGATAAATGTCCCTTCGGTGAACTGAACAAATGGGAACGCATTTTTCCCTATAACACTTCCTGTCTGAATGCTCAATTTTCCAGCTTTATCTCTTCCATAGCCTAAAGCAATCCCTACAGTTCCTTTGGCCTGTCCAGGCTGAGGAATAACAGGCAATTCTATTGTAAGACCGTTTACTGTTACCTTTACAACGCTTGCTTCTATATCCTGGCTTTCCATAAGGTTAAAGCCTTTTTTCTTCATTTCAACCGGCGACATGGTAACATAATTATCCCAGGTGATTTTTGAAATAGGATCAGGCAGTTCCTGAAGCCACGGGTTGTTCGCCTGGTTTCCATTACCGATCGCGGTTTTTTCATATAAAGCCAATTCAAATTCTCCGCCCATAACGGCATTAATTTTTTTTGCTGCTTCCCGCAAATTTGTTTCCGGTTTCCGGTTTAAAGTTTCTTGTGCAGGAATTAAATTTCCCTCCTTCAACTTTGAACTTTGAATTTTAAACTTTAAACTATCTTTTTTAACTTCTTCAGCATCGCCCTTGCCAACTTCAATTGCTCCATCACGAAGGGAATTATTCCAAAACTCTGTAAAGTTCATATATTTTCCCTGCATAGGAAATACGCGCTCGGCCCATATTTTTTGGATGTAAGAATGATAATCACTTGTGTTCCCAGCCCATATTAATAAAGATTCCTGTGCCTGACGTGTTCCTGAATTTAATCCTGTGAACAAAGGAGTAATTGCCGGCTGAGCTAAGCTGTAATGCGCTTTTCTCGGGTTGAAATCATTCCACGATTCGAGGTAATGGTGGTCAGGACAAATATAATGTGCTGAAGATGCCGTTTCATCAGCTCTATCAGCAAGCGAAATGCGTAATCCTACTTTGTTATAAGCTTCAGCAAATTTTAATGACGCTGGGGCAGAATATACAGGATTTGTATTGTATGTTATTATTGCATCAACTTTTCCTGATGCCATTTCAGAGGTCAGATCAGCGAAAGCTTTATCATTACTCTTGTTTAAATAACTTGGGTTTTCCAAGTCAATAGTTTTGCCGTAGCTGCCAATTAAAGTATTAATTTCATTTATTATCAGTTGGATATTTGTATCGTTTGATCCGCATATTACTATTGATTTCCCTTTGTTTGCCATCAATTCTCCGGCGATTTTTGAGATCACAGCATCACATTGTAATTCTGAAGAAGGCAAAGGGGAAACTCCGGCAATTTTAGCAACTGCATTAAATAAATTTACGGCTGCTTTTCCTTGTTCAGATACCTTAACAGGAATGCGCTCATCGGCATTTGCCCCTGTTAACGATAAGTTGGACTCAAACTGGTAATGTTTTGACATGACCGCTTTTTCTTTGCTTACTTTTCTGTTTTTTGCATAAGCCATAGAAAAATTTTCTATCCAGCCACCAAGAAAATCCGCAGCTATGCTCACAATTATTTGTGCGTTCTCAAAATGATATGTAGGAATAATTCCTTGACCGAATGTCTGCGCATTAGCATTGGTTATTCCTGAAAACGAAACAGCATCATAGGTTACAAGTTTTGCCGAAGGATATTTTAATACAAAGTCATCAATTACAGCTTTTGTTGAAGGGCTTATAATTGAAGATGATAATATACGTATAGAGCCGCCTTTAGCGCAGACAGCAGACAGTTTACTGATTATTTTTTTATCGGCATTCTGCCATGTTTCAGCCTTGCCGCCAGCAATAGGCCCTGTTAAACGTGATGAGTCATATAATGAAAGTACAGAAGCCTGGACACGGCAATTAACTGCACCATTTGTTATTTTTGAAAGTGAGTTGCCGGATATTTTAATAGGTCTGCCTTCTCTGGTTTTCACCAATATGGGAGCATAATCTTTTCCGTCAAAATAAGTGGAAGCATACCAGTTAGCGTTACCAGGAGTGATTTCTTCAGGGGTTATTACGTATGGTATTACCTTGTTCACGGGTGTTTCACAGGCCGCCAAGGATGCAGCGGTAAGGCTGAAGCCTAAGAATTTTAAAAAATCTCTACGGTTAGTTCCATTGTCAAGAGTAAGGTTATCTTCGCCTAGAAACTTATCAATAGGCATTTGTTCGGCAAACTCATCATTAACTTTTTTAACAAATCCAGGACTATTATTCAGCTCTTCTAACCCTTTCCAGTATTTTATCTCAGTCAGATCCCCCAAGCCTCTCCCCTTAATCCCCTCTCCTAAGGAGAGGGGGGGTATGTTGAGAGACTCAATGCGGCCTTTAACTTTTTTATTTTTCATCTTTATTTCTTTTTAAACACACGCCCTCTCCCTTTCGGGGAGAGGATTAAGGAGAGGGGCTTCGGTTCTCTAATAGTGACATTTACCGCATTCTATCCCGCCTATTTTATCAACAGTAATTGGCTGTCCTTTATATTTTTCAGCTAATTTTTTATGCAGACTTTCGTAATATGGATTGTCTTTTATGCCTGGCACTTCCGTTGTTCTGTGACAGTTTATACACCAAACCATTGTAAGAGGCTGCACTTGTTTAACAGCGTCCATTGTTTTTAAATCGCCGTGGCAGGCAGCACAAGCCTGTTTACCTATAACAACATGCAGCTGATGACTAAAAAAAACGAAATCAGCTAATACATTTACTTTCACCCATTGAACAGGTTTCTGAGGTTTTGTATATGCGCCTAAATTCGGATCCCAGCCCGCAGCATCATATATCTTGGCAATTTCGACAGTTCCAGTGATTGGTCCTTTTGAAATCCCTTTATGGCAATTCATACAAATACTTACAGAAGGGAGGCCGGCCGTTTTACTTTTTTCTGCTCCGGAGTGGCAGTACACGCAGTTAATCGCATTAGCTCCCGCATGAATTTTATGAGAAAAAGACAAAGGCTGCGAAGGTTGGTATCCTGTATATACACCTATTCCCATTAACGCATACCAGCAGGCAGAAAGCAATCCGCCGATAAAAAAAAGGATAAGAACAGCAGTAATACGTTTATGCAGGCCTATCCACATTTTGACTTCTTTCCATGGACCAACAGCTTCTTCTTTTGGAATGCCTTGTTTTTCGTTTTGTATGTTTTTTAATGAATGTTTTATTCCGCGTAATACGCCTATAATAATAATTAAAACAGCAATTATACCTAACAGCAATGCAATAGGATTAACACCTTTTTTTGAACCGGTATCTGTGCCTTTTGAAGCAGTTCCCTCTTTTTTTGTAAGAGTTTTCGTAAATGTTACAAGAGAAGCAATATCTTCGTCTTTCAAAAAAACAAACGGCGGCATGCCAACACCATTATTCTCTTTTAAGATTTTCTTTCCATAAACGTCACCGCTCTGAATAACTTCCTGGCTGTTTTTAATCCATTTTGTCATCCATGCATCACTGGGAACACGTTTGGAAACACCTTCCAAGCCTGGACCAACAAGTTTATTAGCGCCTGTACTATGGCAAACACCGCAGTATAGTTTGAATGTTTTTTCAGCGTCTTGTGCCGAAGCAGAATTTAAATTTAAAAGAGATGATAAAAACAGCAGGTAAATAATTGAAAGGAATCTTCTTTGTGCCGAATTAAAAATAGTATTCATATATTTTTACCTGTTAACCCTTAATTAAAGCCCAAATTTTTAAGGGCATACTTTTACTCGTTAGTCAAAATTATAAGAAACAATAATTACAGATTCAAAAAACGTTAAAAATACACAATTCATGATAATTATTGGTAACATTAAGTTCCTTTTTCATTGATTTTTTTGAATTTTTTATTCGGAAAAAAACAACCTTCTGCATTAATAAAATATAAGTGATAGTATAGCAGTATTAAAGGTTAATAATTTAACTTTGCTGATTAAAATACAGGGAACAAAAAAACGAATACCAGAAGAAACAACAAATTCATAATTATCGCTTAATTAACAAACATGCTGTTATACCATAATCTTTCATTATGGTATGCAGATTTTTAATCGGCTAAAACTCATAACTGCAGTAGAAGAAATAGATATATGAAACGTTACAAATTTTTATTAAAAGGCTTATTAATAATGCTGTTAATAGTTGAGGTTAATGGTTTTTCGTACGGCCAAAACACAGCAGCCGATACAGGGAAAGTGGAATTTATACAGGATAAAAATGTGCAGGCGCTGTTAGATAAGCATATTGAAATTAACTCGAAAGCGCCGATAAAAGGTTACCGGGTTAAGATTCATTTTGGTACAGATAAAAATAAAGCAAGGGAAATTAAAGGAAATTTCATTAGTAAATTTCCTAATGTACCGGCATATGAAAAATACGATCAGCCGAATTTTAATATTCGGGTTGGTGATTTCAGAACAAAGTTAGAAGCATATAAATTTTTAAAAGAGGTGCAGGTGGAATTTCCATCAGCTTTTTTGGTGCAGGATGAAATTGAGATGCCTAGGCTGGAACAAGAAGAAAAAAAGTAAATGTTTTATCCTAAATGATTATTATTACTTAACAAGCTGCAGTTTTTGTGCAGCTATTACGTATTTGAAAAGCTGGGTCAGTTCTAAAGTTAAAAATCATCTTCTTCTTTTTTCTTCGGTTTTTTTAATTCCTTTTTTTCTTCTTTTTTATCAGCATCATCCCATTTGATAGTGAATTTAGTTTTATCTTCTTTGGGCGTTTTATTTAAATGCTGTATAGAAGTATCTTTTTTAAACAGCCCGAATTCTTCTTTTAATATTGTTTTTAATGTTTGCTTTTCCACTTTTAAATCCTGCTTCACACTTTGCACAGCGCTTTTGGAATCATATTTAATTACAGGGTTATCAACTGTTCCGGTCATTGATAAATAAATATTGGTTCGGCCAAGCCCATCGTCAGCCACTTCGCCGAATTCATCATTTTCTTTTTTTGCTCTCTTCACTTTTTTGGAAAGCAGATCATTCAATGATAATTTTATTTTGTAATTGATTTCATTATCAAATGTATGAGTGCCTGAAGTAATAAAATTTATTGCGTTCGATTTAAGTTCCATTTTTGGAATTGAGACAATTTTGTTTTTTATTTCCAATTGATTTTTAAAAGATGCGAAGCGGATGTTCTCAAGTTCTTTCAAGTCAATAAAACGGGAAAGACTTTTCACTGATTCCACATTGTTAAGCTCTCCATTTTCAATTGTTAAATCAATACCTGCATACAGCTTATCCATATCCATTTCCAGCTCAGGGCTGAATACAGATGCAAACTGTATTTTAGCATTAGAAATTCCTTTAATATTTTTAGATGTAACTGAAGTTTGCCCGAAATTTTCAAATGCTTCAAACATTTTTGTGATATTAATATTTTTGATATCAGAAAAACAAGTAATCAATATTTTTGTTGAATCACTGCCGTCAATTAAACCGCTCGTAGTAATTATGCCGTTCATAGAGGAAAGTGTTATTGGGTCTATTGTCATTTTTTTATCTTTCAGCTTAATAACTCCTTTGATATCATACGCGTCAAATTTCCTAAATACCAAATGCTGAATTTCACTATTAAGATTTACATTTATATGTTCCGAAAACTTCAGCTTGTATTTACTTTTAAGCTGCTTTAATTCTTTTAATTCGTCTTTATTTGCAAG
>CAISYK010001175.1 GCA_903889605.1 uncultured Bacteroidota bacterium | reverse complement strand
TAAATAATATTTTTTTTATTTACCTTGGCTCGGTACATTAGCTTTAAAAATTATAGTTCCAACCTAAACATAATGTTATGAGCAATTCCATACTTAAGTTCATTTTTTCAGGTCTAACCATGGCAGGATTAAGCATTTCAGGAGTTCATGGTCAAAGTACAGTTAATTCAGATATTCTGGATGCAAATAATATCAAGGCGGTAATCAACGCCAATGGACATCTGTTCGGCAGCCTGCAGAATATCCCAGAACAAGAGAAAAGAGGTTTCGAGATAAAAAACACTGATGGCAAACATGCCATACGTATAGCAGGTATTTGGATGGGCGGAAAGGAAGGAAATAAATACCATATTTATGCGCCTACATTCGGTGAGTGGGGAAGAGATGTTTTTCCCGGCCCAGTGATGAAAGAAGAGTTTTATAATGCTGCCGAAGATGGTCGCTGGAACAGAGTTTGGAAGATTTCAAAGGAGAGTATAAATAATCATATTGCCAATTTTGCTGCTAAAGAATACATTATGCCTGAAGAAATTTCAAATTGGCCTGCTTCCGGTAACATTGAAAAAGGTGAATCTCCTAACCTCGCTCCTTTTGTTGATGCAAATACAAACGGAATTTATGATCCTCAGAACGGCGATTATCCTTCTATCAAAGGCGATGAAGCCATCTTGTTTATTTTCAATGACCAACGCGGTCAGCATACTGAATCCGGCACTTACAATATGGGGGTGGAAGTTATAGGCATGGCTTATGCTTTTTCGTCACCATTCAATAAAACATACGATAACACAGTGTTTGTTGATTTCACTATTATTAACCGTTCAGGACTTGATTACACTGAAACAAAGCTTGGTGTATTTACAGATATTGACTTAGGCATCAATGTGCTTGACGAATTTGAAGGTGTGGACGTAAAACGCAATACTTATTACGGCTACAATGCCGATAACGGCAAAAACGCTGAAAGGTTCGGCAAAAGCCAAAATCCATTTATGGCTGTGACTCTTTTAAACGAGCCATTTACAGGTTACATGACATATAATAATGATTTTAATCTGACAGGCAACCCAATTATGCCTTTGGATTATTATTTATATCTAAACGGTTACTGGAAAGATGGATATACTATTACCAAAGGCGGAATCGGGAAAGGCGGCAAAGAGCGATGCAGTTTTATGTATGACGGCAACCCTATAAAAGGAAACGGCTGGAACGAAAAGTCGGAAGGAAATACACCCGGCGATAGGCGCGGATTAGGCACTATAGGACCTTTTGATTTCAAATCAGGCGATATTAAAAAGATTTCAGTGGCCTATAATTTTTCCGGCGATTTTAATGCGATGCAGAAAAATGCTGACAGGTATACGAATGATTTTATTAATAACTCCGGCCCTTTTGCCCCTGAATCCCCTGCATTTTCAAGAAACAGCGGACTTAATGATATAAAGCCTCTTGACATGCTGGTATATCCTAATCCTGCCCATACAAGTACTACACTGTTTTTCAGCAACCCTGACAATGAAGAATTCAGCATTAATATATACGATCTTACAGGAAGGAAAATTTTCACAGAAAGTCAATTAACCGGCACTCAATATCTTTATAATGCATCAAAATTGGAGAAGGGGCTTTACGTGATTGAGCTTGCGTTTAAAGACAGGCGTAACAGTTCAAGATTGGCAGTTCAATAGTTTCAAAAAAGTGAAGGGCTGAAAGTCTAGGATAAATAAGCATTTTGCCTTTTCCTTATCTGATTCCTGATATTTTTTTGCTGCAAGCATCTACAAGAATCCTTGCATGTTTTTTTCTATCGAACATAAAATAAAAAGATACGGCTTCACATCCCAAACCGGCAAGCATTAGATATTTTCCATTTTGCTGGGCACTCAGACTTGCGACTGTGATTTTTTTTAGCCCTGTACAATTACAATTTGAGTTCGCTATGAAAATAAGTCGCGGCAAAAACATTTCAGAGCGGAATAAAATTATTTTTTATTTGTTTTTGCCGCTTGTAATTTTATAATTTGTTTACAAAGCAGGCTGCACCATTCAGCAAATCATTAGCATCTATAAGTAGAAGACAGACTAATTAACTTGCTGGGTTAGCCGCTTGAAAATGTTTACAAATGCATAGTGTATCGACCGTTTTCGTCTTTTTTAAATCCCAATTTCTTAAAATATTTATCATTTCTCAAGTTATTTCTGTCTGCTCTTACAGTATTAAATCCTGCAGCAATAAAATTATTTCTTAGTCTGTAATAAACATATCTTCCGTTTTTGAAGTCACGATACTCTGGAATGACATAATCCAAGCCAACGATCAGGACATTATCAGCTTCCCTATGTGCAAGGAATAATCCGGCAACCGACATGTTTCTCAAAATAAAAAAACTAACCGAATTCATATCCGGATTATAAGAAAAGCCCGGACAAATTTTCTGAATCTCATCATTATGAAACTCAACAAATCGTAAAAGATATTCACTGCCCGCTTTTATTTCCAGTATTTCAAATACTTCTTCTTTTGAATAGATATTGAATAAGTAATATATATCAACCATTATAATCATCCCATTAAGAATGCAAACCGGAAAGGCATGAATCAAAAATCCATAAGTAGAAAATGAGGCCGCACCTATCAGGTTAATCCACCTGAACTTGACAATTGAACTCATTGTCATAGAAACCAAAATGATTATTGATGCTGCATAACCAATGTATTGTAAAAGACCTAACGCCATAAAAAAAGATAATATTTCGTGTTTTGGACAAATATGCAAAAAAATATTATCATCACAAGGAAATGTATTTGTGATTTATTTACTAAACCCGTTTACCTAAACTGGAGAAAATGGTCTCGAGTATCTTTATTTTGTATAAAAAACCTAAATGTTTTATTGAAAAATAAAAATCACAAAATTTTCAGCACATAAAAATTAGATACCAATATTTTTTATATGTTTTCTTGCTGCCACTACATAAAAATACATACATTTCTAGCCAATAATTTTAATATATTTACTCTATAAAATTTTATAGTATGAAGAATATCTTATTCCTTTCGGTTTTGGCCTTTTCGCTTACAGCCTGCAAAAAGAAAGATTCCGTTACCGAACTTGCCGGAACTCCTGTTACCGGCAATGCCTTAGTGGATATATTATGGACCCTCGATAAACCACATGGGAATGTGTGTTGGGAATCCAATTACCTCGATTACTCGATTGGTAAACTCACTGGCCGTTTCAATAATTACGGATTCAGGCCGAAATTTACTTTTGATGAGGCCAACCTTTCTAACTGCCGCATTAATGCATGGGTTACCCTATCTTCAATCGATACAGGCGAGCCATTACGTGATGGATTGGGAAAATGTATCCGCAGCTACATGGGCGAAACCTATTTGGATACTCTTAAAACAATTGTAGATCCGGCCAGTGATACTGCCTGGTTTCGTAGTACAAACATTGTAAAATCAGGAACCGGTTATGCGGCCATAGGAACTTTTTCATTCAACCGTTACCGCACCCCCAGCGGTTTCGCCGATGGAACACCAATATCCACACCTGTTAACCTCTATTTTACTTACAACGGAACAGCGGATTTCGATACCGAAGGTGATTTCATAAAAGATAAATACTGCGCATCATTCACCGGTCATTTTTCATTTTTACGTTCTGAACACATGGATGTGAATTCAACCATTAAATATGTACCCGTTCCCGCACATATCGATCTGGCCGGCAATACTATTGCGGTGAACAATAAAACTTACGGTGAGTGGACAAGAACCATAGCTGATCTAATGAGTTTCACAGTGAATCTTCAATTCTATAAAAAACACTAATCATGAAGCTGAAAAATATTTTCAATGCCTTTATCTTTCTTGTGCTGTTATTTCCTGCCTGTAAAAAGGAAGCAGGCATTGGAGGCAAAAAAACAATTACTGGAACTGTCACTTATAAGAATGGAGCAGCAGGTGCTTTTGAAACAGCAAATGCCGCAACGGTACACATTGAATATGGAACAACCACCTACAATTCAGCTTATGATCAATCAGTAGCTGCCGATTCAGACGGGAACTATCACTTTGACGGATTAAGAAAAGGAGATTACTTCATCTCTGCCGAATTCACCGATATTCACGGATTTAAATATGCAACTGGAGGATATAGTGTAACCGTAAAGAATAATAAGGATAAACTCACTGTGAATATAGAACTTCAATAAATTTTGTACCTTTAACAACACAATAAAAAAACAAATGAAGAATCACTATTTTAAGTTTCTGGCTCTTTTCCTTTCATTAGGTTCTACTGCCATTTTCGCGCAAACGCAAACCTGGGAATGGGCTTATCATGCAGGCGATCACGGTTATGAATCGGCAGCTTCAGTAGCGGTTGATGCGGGCGGAAACGCGTACATCACCGGTTCATATACCTCCGCTTTCATAAACTTTGGTACATTTTCACTGCTCAATAGTTTTTCGGGAACCTCAGATATTTTCCTCGTTAAATTAGATCCATCAGGAACTGTGCTTTGGGCAAAAACCTTCGGAGGTGCTGATGGTGACCAAGGAAACAGTGTTGCAGTAGATACTTCAGGAAACGTTATTCTAACCGGATGGTTTACAAGTCCGACCATCACTTTCGGCTCAACCGTTTTGACCAATGCAGGAACAACAAGCAGCGATCTTTTCATTGCTAAATTCAATCCTTCCGGAAATCTAATCTGGGCAAAAAGTGCGGGAGGAAGCATCAACGATCGTGGTTATAGTGTAAGTACGGATGCCAACTCAAATATTTTTGTCACCGGATGGTACAGCAGTCCGACAATTAATTTCGGAACCGGAGTTCTAACCAATGCGGGTTCTGCAACCAACGATATTTTTCTTGTTAAATACGATTCAAGCGGAACTGCTCTTTGGTCAAAAACAATTGGCGGTAATAATAACGATGCAGGTAATGCCTGCGCTGCTGATGCATCAGGAAATATTTATGTTACAGGAAATTTTGTAAGCTCATCCATTAATTTCGGAACAGGAGCGCTTACAAATGCAGGTTCAGGCACAAACGATCTGTTCATCACTAAATATGATCCTTTAGGAGTTTCATTGTGGTCTGCGAGTGCAGGTGGAATTTATGATGAAACGGGAAATGGATTAGGGGTATCCGGAACTAACGTTTACCTCACGGGTAATTTCAGCAGTCCAGCCATAACATTTGGAAGTACGGCAGCATTGACCAACGCAAGCTCTGGAACTAACGATATTTTTCTTGCGGCTTATTCATCAGCCGGAACAGCTAATTGGTCAAAAAGAGCCGGCGGTATAGATGCTGATGAAGCTAAATGCGTATGTACAGATGCGGCGGGCAATGCCTACATCTCCGGCTCATTCATCAGCACAAGCATTACTTTCGGGACAGGCACGCTTACCAATTATTCAGCTGGCACCAAAGATCTTTTCGTTGCAGGTTTTAATAACACCGGCAATTCTATTTGGTCATTGGAAGTAGGAAACTCTGCAGATGAAATTGGAAATGGAATAGCAAGTTCTTCTAACTCTAACACTATTTACCTTGGGGGAATGTTCAATAGCGGTTCGGTCAGCTTTGGGACCAACACTATTATTAAAGGCTGTGGTGATGATGTGTTTTATGCTAAATTGGGTGTAACCACGGGTATGCAGGATGTCTCACCTTCGCCCGGAACGACATTTAATATATTTCCTAATCCATCATCTAATGGAATATTTTCTATCAATGCTGAATCAGCAAATGCAGAATTTGAAATCTATAATATGATTGGAGAAAAAATCTATTCAAATACTCATTTTAAAAATACCATTGATCTTTCGACTGAAGCAAAGGGTGTTTATTTTGTCCGACTAAATTTGAATGAAAAAATACATTTTCAGAAAATAATTATTGAGTAGAACTAAGAAAATTATGCTAATGAGTACCATTAGTTATCTCACTAATTACATTTCTTTTGATTCCAGAAGATGCCTTAATCCGTCTCTTTTTTTCGGCATGGTTCTTTTTTTTAGGAGTGTACTTGTTCATTTTGGTTGATTTTTTGTCAACCTAGTTCAGGAATTCACAGAATTCAAATTTGTTTAACTCATCTTTAAAGCGCCCCTCATGCTTCATGCCTACCACGGAAAGTGTCATCACAAGAAATCACTATAAAAAATCTTATAGCAAATGGTTCATCCATATCAAATTCATTTTATGGCTTTTTTGAATAAGAAAACTTCACTGATACGATACTTCTGCCGGTTTCCCAATATCAAAATCACGAAATCCAAAATCAGTTGACTTGTCGGGATTCATTTTTAAAATATTATTACCAATGCCGGGTATTGACGGATAAAAGGCAATAGATACCTGAAACGTGTTAAGTACTAAAAATTCATTATTAACCAATAACCCTAACCCGGCTTGCGAATAAACCCGGCTTTTTTTAAAACCTGATACATCATTCCCTAGCATGCCGAAAGAGTAAACAAAATAAGGTCCAAATCTAAATCCAAGCAATCGCCACGGCAAGTAAAACTGGGTTTGCAGAGTAAGAATTAATTTTTGAGTTCCGGTTAATTTTGAGCTGTTAAATCCCTGAATACCATTGCCATTATTAATATTTAAATTCTCATTCGGAAGTCGATATATTCCAATGGTGTATTGGGGTTTTATAAATTGCCTGATTTTCACACCTCCTATTTCAAGCAGTTCAGTGAAATAATTTATCCCTGCTGAAATTACCCCCTGCTCTGTATGGCCAGGACGAAGGAATGTGCCGTACTCACAAAATGTGCTTAGGTATCCAAACTTGTTAAAGTTTCCGAAAGAGGCCCGCCCGCCGAGGTAAATCTGACCTGAATTATTTTTCACTCTGTATCCACAGGTTAATGAATATACCATCCCTACAGGAACATCCTCAGTTATACCGTATTTAAAAATGTATTTATCCTGAACATATTTCCGTGTTGCTATCCCGATCATTGCTAAATATAAATCTTCATCGGCATATATATTTAATGTATCATAAACAGCATCAAGTTTTTCAATATAATGGGTGCGTGCAAATCGGCCTGCAGCGGTCAGATTAGTTGTCCTTGCATTTTCGGTATTCCCTTTAAATATCTGGAGCGCATAACCTGCCCAGCAATCCTGGGTATTTAATTTAATTTTTTGGGGAAGGTAAACCGAATCTGCAATTTTTATTAGTTCGTTCCGGAATTGATGACCTGCATATATCCCGGCGGCCCACTTTGCGAACGGCGAAAAGAAGGGACGGTCAACGCTTAAACTATTGCTGAAATTGTTTTTCTCATCCCTCTCATAATGAAATGCAGCGCTGATATATGTATTGCGGATATTTGGAATTAAGTAATTTGTTTTATAAGTATTTTTTCCTTTAAAATTATTCGATGAAAAATTATTTTGAAAGTCATGACCCAAACCTAAAAAATTTTTTTCTTCGAGGTAAATAGAAAAATTAGTTCCGCTAACGGCCCCGTTAGGCACAACACTCCAGGTGTCCATTACCCGGATATATATATCAACAGAATCCGACTTAATACTTGTTGATTGAACAATAACAGAAACTTCATGCACGTATATTTGTGCACGTATTAAACGTTCTGATTCTTTTGCAAGCAGCGAATCGAATGGTTTGTTTTTATGAATAAGCAAAAGATCTCTGATGGTAATATGCTGAGTTCGGATATGGAGGCTGTTGCCGGCCTTGTACAAAATATTTTTTAATGCAGCATTACCTCCGTTTATTGTTGTTCCGAAAGGATCCAGCGTAGTAATATTAATACTCCTAATAATTTTCCCTTCATAATTCGGCACTATTATTTTAGGCTGTTTTTTTAATTTCTTCTTTTTCTGAGCAGGAATAACGGGAGAGACCGGTATAAAAAACAGATCGTATACGAATTTTGTGATTCTTTTTTTTTTTGAGAACTCTTCAATTTTTCTATACACATCGGCAGAATCTTTTTTAACCACAGGATGCTGCGCGAATGTGATCTGGTTCAGCCAGAACATAATAATCAGCGTCACTGCTATGTATTTCTGAATCATCTATTTCCGCCGGATTAGTCCCTTTTATTTCAAAATGCAGAAACCTAAGGTCTTCTTCTACTTATTTTATTTTTTTGCTTCTTTATCTACTTTTCCCTTTTTCTTAAAGAAACCTCTTAACAGGAAATTATGACTTGCAGCATCCATGTTTTTCTTAAACCCCCCAGCGCCTTGCTTAACATTGATAAGTGCCGCATCAAGGTTTTCCGCGAATGTGCTGTCCATAAATAATTTACCAACTGTTCCTTTACCTTCCCTTATATTCTCAATGATTGCGGAAAGGTCATCAGTAATATCTGCAGCATTATCGCTTGTCACTTTTATTTTAACTAAAATATCGTCCATACTCACTGTTTGAGCGGTTTCAATAATATCGTTATTAGATACTACTGGTTTATTTGACGTTCCCGGAATAATTACAACAATTTTATTTCCCATAAGTCCATCTGAACCAATTATTGCTTTAGCATTTTTTTTCATGAACCTTCTTGTTTTCTCATCAATAAGCATATCAACTTTTACAGTTGTATCCGTAATTTGCTGTATGTCTTCAATGATGCCTACATTGATGCCTGAAAACCGCACGTTATTTCCGATCTGAAGTCCGCTTATATCTTTAAATATTCCGCTTACACGAAATGTGCTGTTGAATAGCTGCTGTCTTTGACCTACAAAATATATGCCCGCAATAAACAGCGTGATCCCGATTGAAACAAATATTCCAAGTCTAATTTTATTTCCCGATTCTTTTTTCATGATGCTTCTTTTTTTCTCTCTTAATCTTTTTCAGATAATAGATAGGTAAGACGAATATTAATTTAAAAATTCTTGATTAAAGAATGAGCTTACCCATTCATCTTTTGATTCTGATAATTCTTTAAAACTTCCTTCAGCAATACATATCCCGTCTTTAAGTATTATTATACGGTTCGCAGTCAGCCTTGCACATTCTAAATCGTGTGTGATAATAATGGAAGATGTATTGTATTTTTTCTGCACTTCTAAAATCAGACTGCTTATTTCCTTTGATGTGATTGGATCTAATCCGGTTGTTGGTTCATCATAAAGTATAATGTCCGGTTTTAATATCAGAGTCCCGGCAAGACCAACACGCTTTCTCATACCTCCTGAAAGTTCAGAAGGCATTTTATCAATTGCCTCCTCAAGGCCCACATTTTTAAGTGCTTCAATAACTAATGAATCTATCTCGGCTTTTGGTTTTGATTTTGAACCACGGAGAGGAAATTCAAGATTTTCTCTCACAGTCATAGAGTCATATAATGCGGCGCTTTGGAAAAGAAATCCAACTTTTTTTCTTAGCACATTTAAGTCCTCATCATTTAATTCGGAGATATCTTTACCAAGTAAAACAACCTTTCCCTCATCTGGTTCTATTAATCCAACCAGACATTTAATAAGAACAGACTTGCCGCTTCCGGATTTACCGAGAACAACAAGGTTTTCGCCCTTTTCGATTTTTAAATTAATGTCTGCCAGCACATTGTTGCTGCCGAACGATTTTTTTAAATGTTCTATTTCTACGATAGTTGTTCCCATTTCTAATTATATAAACAGGCTGGTTATCTGAACTGCGATCATATCAATTATAAAAACTGCTAAAGAACCAAAGACGACAGCTGAATTAGCCGATTCTCCAACGCCTTCCGTCCCTTTGTTTGAGTTGTAACCTTTGTAACAGCCAATTAAACCAACCGCAAACCCAAAAAAGAAAGTTTTTATTACAGCAGGAAAAATATCAGAGAAAGAAAGTTTTTCGAATACCTGCAAAAAGAATAGATGAAAACTGACATCGCCCTTTAAATTAACTCCAATATACGCACCATACAATGAAACAGCATCGGCGAGCACCACCAGTACCGGCAGCATTAAGGAGGCAGAAATAATCCTTGTAACGACGATATATTTAAAAGGATTTATGCCGGAAACCTCCATTGCATCAATCTGTTCAGTAACTTTCATTGAAGCTAATTCAGCCCCGATACCTGACCCTACTTTCCCGGCAAATATTAAGGCAGTAATCACAGGACCAATTTCACGTATTATTGAAACCGCCACCATTGCCGGCAGCCAGGATTCAGCACCAAATTGAGCAAGTGTAGGGCGGGATTGAATAGTCAAAACAAGTCCCATAATGAATCCTGTGACAGCAACAAGCGCTAATGATTTATAGCCTATTAAATATGATTGTTTTGCAAGTTCATTGAACTCATAAGGCGGTTTAAGCGCTTCTTTGAAAAAGCGAAAAGTGAATTTAGTTAGTTTGGTTATTTCTTCAAAGAACTCCTTTAATGTTTTTACATACGAATTCCCTAATGGTTTGACCATCTTTTCTATAGTTTCTTTACCAGTTATTTTTAAATTTAATGACATTTAGATATTG
>CAISYK010001174.1 GCA_903889605.1 uncultured Bacteroidota bacterium | reverse complement strand
TTTTTTGAGAAATTATTTTTTATAGAAAGCTGATATGTTCCTGAATTATATTTAGTCATATCTATTTGTAAATCTGCACTTGAATTCAATTGTTGAGTTTGCAGTAATTTCCCTTCAACGGTATATAGCTCAATAAAAATGACTTCATTTAATAAATTTTGAATTTGTAATTGTATAAAATCAACAGTAGGATTTGGAAAAATTGCAACAGAATAATTGGCTGAAACACTGCTTATTGCCGTTACCAACAAATTTGGTTGGTGAAAACCTTGTGTTAAGATGGCATTTGAAATAGTTAATAAGGACGTTACAGGTTCTCCTAATGTCCAGTCTAATTGCGATGAAGTGCTGCTGAAACTTGCCCCTGAAGGAGATATTATTTCAGGAGATAATGATTGAGCTGTCGAAATTTTTAAAGAACAGCAGAGAAATAATAAAAGTAAATATTTTTCCAAGTTAATTATTTTCAAAAATTACTTATTTGGATCAAGTTAAATTTTTACAATTTCATTAAGCAAATTCACTTGAATAATCATTTCTTAACTTCCATTGATGCCTCACTTTTTTAAGATAAAATCAACTACCGGCTCATTTTGACGTGTAAAAGCAGGCAAATTTAACAATTTTATTTAGAGGTTAAGGAATTAAATCTGGGAAATTTAAGGTTGAACAAAACCGTTAAACATCATTAAAGCATTTCTGTTAAGTAAAAATCCATATACTTACTAAACAAGCTGTATGTTAACAATTTCAGAGTTTCCTCAAAGAATACTAAGAAAAAATAAGCAAAAACCGGAAAAGCTTTGTTTTGTGAATTTATTCGACTTCGCTGCGCAATGCATAGAGTTCTTTGTTTGAAATATTTTTTATTGACCATATAAACAGACACTATTCATAAAGTTATCCAAAATCAATTGTGTGTAATTTGTTTTACGGCTGGTTTTTTAAATTCACCGCATCGGTATATTTGCAGGTATTCATAACAATATCGGTAGTTTCATAGAATGAAGTTTTTAAAATTTATATTATTCCCGTTTTCAATTCTGTATGGTTTGTTACTCTTTATGCGTAATAAATTATACGATTGGAGGTTTTTTTCATCAACTGAATTTAAGATTCCAACTATTTCCGTAGGAAACCTCTGCGTTGGCGGAACAGGTAAAACCCCGCATATTGAATATTTGATCCGATTGATGAGTCCTGAATTAAAAGCCGCAGCACTAAGCCGCGGTTATGGAAGAAAAACCAAAGGGTTTGTTTTGGCAGATTTAAAATCTACGGCAGCGGATATCGGCGACGAACCCCTTCAATTTGCAAATAAATTTAAAAATATACCTGTTGCTGTTGATGCAAACCGTGTGAGAGGAGTAAAAAAAATTATGTCCCTTTTCCCATCGGTGCAGACTATCTTATTAGACGACGCTTTTCAGCATCGATCAATAAAACCAGGTCTTTCAATTGTTTTAACAGATTTCAGTAAATTGTACCTGAATGATTTTGTGATGCCTACCGGAACTTTACGCGAATTTAGTTCAGGAATAAAACGGGCTGATATAATCATTGTTACTAAATGTCCGAAAGTGCTTTTACCTATTGAACGTAAACGACTTATAAACGAGATCAGGCCTTTGCCTTATCAGAATATTTATTTTTCATACATTAAATACGGAGAATTTCTTCCTCTTCACAGCGAAACAATAAACCCATTTAGTAAAGAGTATTATTTTGAACGTCATTATTCGGTTGTTTTACTGACAGGTATTGCTAATACACAGCCGCTGGAATATTATTTAAAAGACAAAGTAAAAACCATAATACCTGTGAAATTTCCAGACCATCATGCATACACAAAAAATGATTTAGAAGAAGTTAAAAAAAATTTCGATAATATTGCATCCTCAAATAAAATAATAGTCACTACTGAAAAAGATGCAATGCGTTTGAAAGATCCGCAATTTTCGGACATATTAAGCCATTTGCCTCTTTTTTATATGCCTATAGAGATAGATTTTTACGATACGAACAAAAACGAATTTAACGAACAAATTTTACATTATGTTAGAACAAATCAAAAATACAGCAGCTTACATTCAAAATAATATTTCGATTAAACCAGAAATTGGAATAATATTAGGCTCAGGCCTTGGCGGCTTAGTGAAAGAAATAAATATCAAACACACCATCCCATATGAGGAAATCCCAAACTTCGCTGTTTCAACAGTAGAAGGCCATTCCGGCAAATTAATTTTTGGTGAACTTGGCGGAAAAAATGTCGTAGTAATGCAGGGACGTTTTCATTATTATGAAGGCCACAGCATGCATCAGGTTACATTGCCAGTGAGAGTGATGAAATTTTTAGGAATACAAAAACTATTTGTATCTAATGCTGCAGGCGGTGTAAATGCCGGTTTCGAAATTGGTGATTTAATGATCATTAACGATCATATTAATTTATTCCCAAATCCGCTGATAGGAAAAAACTATCCGGAACTTGGTCCCCGTTTCCCTGACATGAGCGATGCATACGACAAAGATTTGATTGCAAAAGCAAAACAAGTGGCCTCGCTGAATAATATTAAAGTACAGGAAGGTGTTTATTTAGGCCTTACCGGTCCTACATTTGAAACGCCTGCTGAATATAAATATGTGAACTCAATTGGAGCTGACGCAGTGGGAATGAGCACTGTGCCTGAAGTAATTGTAGCAAGACACATGGGTATTCCCTGCTTTGCTATGTCTATTATTACAGATTTAGGAATATTCGGAAAAATTGTTCCGGCAACTCACGAAGAAGTACAGCAAGTTGCGGCCATGGCTGAAAAAAAGATGACACTGATTATGAAGGGACTTATGAAATTAATTTAAAAAAAGTCCTCTTCTGCGAAGGGGATTTTTTTTGAAAACTTTTCACTATCTTTATAAAATGAAATTACGTTATGTAAATATGAAAACAAATGTTTTGTTTTTCATTTCCGCTTTTATTTTATTTTATAATGCTGGTGCTCAGTCTGTTTTAAAAAGCAGCGGCGCATCAGATATTCCAGCCATGGAGCAGAAAGCACAGGCAGCAAAACAGAGGTCTGTTTTGTCGGGTGCACCTGATAATTATGATTTAAAATACCACCGCTGTGAATGGGAAATTGACCCGGCAGTATATTTTATCAAAGGGGCTATAACTTCATACTTTAAGCCCACAGTAAGCGGATTTAATCAAATTGCATTCGACTTTTCCGATTCTTTAGATGTGGATTCTGTAAAGTACCATAACTCTGTTTTGTCTTCAATCCAATTAGGCGGTGATGTTATACAAATAAGCCTCCCCTCGGTTATTCCAATAAACACTCTGGATTCTATAACAGTTTATTATCATGGAGTTCCGCCAAGTACCGGATTTGGTTCATTTATTCAATCTACACATAACGGCGTACCTGTTGTTTGGACTCTTTCAGAACCTTTCGGAGCAAAAGAATGGTGGCCCTGCAAACAAAGTTTAAATGATAAAATCGATTCTGTTGATATATTTATTACTACCCCTCAAATATACAGAGCCGCAAGTAATGGGTTGCTGCTGTCTGAAAACATTTCAGGAAACAGTAAAATATATCATTGGAAAACCCGCTACCCGGTTGCAGCTTACCTTATAGCTGCAGCTGTAACTAACTATTCAACTTATTCGGACTTTGTCCCGCTCCCAGGAGGTGATTCCCTCCAGGTGTTAAATTATGTTTACCCAGAAGGCGATTCGTTAGCAAGGACTCTGACTCCTGCGATTATCGAAATCATAAAATTTTATGACAGCATTGCTGTAACATATCCATTTGCAAATGAAAAATACGGGCATGCTCAATTTGGCTGGGGCGGAGGAATGGAACACCAAACTATGAGTTTTGTTGTTGGATTTAATTATTCATTAATCGCGCACGAATGCGCCCATCAATGGTTTGGCGACCACATTACCTGCGGCAGCTGGCAGGATATTTGGCTTAATGAAGGATTTGCGACATATTTTGAAGGATTAACTGTAGAGCGTTATTTTCCAGGCAACTGGCTGCAGTGGAAGACATCTGCCGTTAACAATATAACTTCCTGGCCAGGCGGTTCAGTACTTTGTGATGATACAACATCTGTTAATAGAATATTTGACGGACGTTTATCGTACAATAAAGGCGGCTATCTGCTTCACATGCTTCGTTGGAAATTGGGCGACTCAATATTTTTCCTATCATTAAAAAATTATTTGAACGACCCGCTTCTCGCCGGCAAATATGCTCGTACACCGGATTTAATAGCGCATTTTGAGGCCGCAAGCAATCAGAGTCTAACAAGCTTTTTCAATCAATGGTACTATAATCAAGGCTTTCCTTCATATCACCTTTTATGGGGCCAGACTGGCAGCGATGTTACCTTAACTGTTAATCAAACCCAATCCGATCCATCTGTTTCATTTTTTGAAATGCCTATTCCTATTAGGTTTATTGGTCAAAGTAAGGATACAACTATTGTATTCAATCATACAAGTTCGGGACAGGTTTTTAACTTTGCAATACCATTCCCAATAATAAGTTTACAATTCGACCCTGAATTACATTTGCTTTCGGCAGGCAACACAATAACAGGAATATCGGAATACCCGTCCATAGATGACCAGGTTATTGTTTACCCAAACCCCGCCAAAGATAATTTGAACATCCTTTCATTAAACAATGCTAACATGGTTGAATCTATTGTAATAACTGATGTTTTAGGGAAAGTTATTTTAATATCAGATAATAACAACAATATTCAAAAACTGGTTTCAATAAATATAAGTCATTTGGTAAAAGGCACATATTTTATTAAAACTTACCTTAAATCAGGTGTTAATTGTAAATCGTTTGTCAAAGATTAATTGGTTTTTGGACAAACCGTCTCTTTTTTATTATTTCTGACTGTTTATTCAAGGTAAAGCTGTTTTTGATGCGGCACAAGTGCTTATAGCAGTATAAAGCATCTTTGCCTTTTATCAATTGGCAAATATTTTATAATATTATTTATTCTTCCCCACCTTCGGCCTCCTTTGCTTTGGATAGTATGAAGAAAGGGTTTTTAACTACCACTTTGGCATCTTTAGAAATTTCATCCACCAATTTTATTTCAATATAACCCAAATCGGAAACACCCGTAATTACTTCCGCCATTTTGAAGGAGTATATGCCTCCGAGTCCTTCTTTTGTTTTCTTTCCATCGTTTTCTTTTTTTTCATTATTTATCGGTTTGCTGTTTCCTGCCAATATGAAAATATATTCTTTACCTCCCGATTTTACAACCGCCTCAATAGGTACCACTGATCCTGTCTGTTCTCCAACATTTATCAGCGCATTTACATACATTCCCGGGATGAGTTCGTGGTTTTCATTTTCAATTTTTGCGTGAACGGTGAGGGCTTTGGTTTCACTTTCAAATGACTTATTGATTCCGAAAATTTCTCCTTCAATGGTTTTGCTCTCATGTTTATCCTGATGTTCAGGCAGGTTGGTGAGGATAAAATTTACTTTCTGACCGACTTTAACTTTGAAAATATCTTTTTCATACACGAATAAATCACAATGAACTTTTTTATTGTCAATAATTTCAAAAAGCGTTTTGCCGGGTTCTGCAAATGAGCCGATGTTGACATTTATTTTCGCAATAAAGCCGTCGATGGGTGAAGTGAGCAATACCACTGAAGTGACATTCCCTTTTGATAATTCATTTACAGAAATGGAAAGCATGTTCAACCGGCTTTCCAGTCCGCCTATTTTAGCCTTCGATGTTTTGTAATCGGATTCTGCTTTTTGAAACACTTTTCCTGTTCCTGCATTCTGTTCAGCTAGATCTTTCTGCCTTAAATATTCTTTCTCCAAAAAAGTGAAATTATTTTTCTCGATTAAATATTCTTCCTGCAGCTTAATGAAGTCGGGATGTTCCAATGATGCCAGCTGTTGTCCTTTTTTTACAAAATTCCCCTCGAGGGTAAAAATGTTTTTCACCACGGCGCCAATGAATGAAGAAACGTTGGCTTTGCTTTGAGGCGGTACGCTGAGGTATCCGCTGGCCTTAACAACGCTTTGAAGGTTTTTCTGCTCCACTGCACCCAACTCAATGCCGACCGCTTTAAATTGCGCCTCAGTTAGTTCAATGGCTGCAGGGTGGGCTTCCTCTGAACTATTTGTTTCTGTCTTTTCTTTATTGCCGCTGCATGCATAAATCACTATGGCGATTAATGCTGGAATAATTATTTTTATTTTGTTCATCTTATCTAAAGTTATTGTCGTTAATTATTTTGTTCCGCTTATGAAATTGATGATGATTACTGTTTGGTTAAACTGGTTGAGTGACTCAAGATATTGTGATTTAATGGTGATAGCTTGGGTGATATTCTGAATGTACTCCACATAGCCTATTTCCCCTTTGCTGTATGCCGTCTGCGATATTTTCAGAATTTCATCGGATTGTTTCAGCCCTATTTTTTCATAGTAATTCATCATATTCTGATTTTTCAGATACTCCTGAATGTGCTGATAAAAAAGCGTTTGTAAATTGTTCTGAAAATTTTCGTACTCGTTTTGCGCAATTTGAGATTGGATTTTGCCTGCCTGAATTCTTCCTTGCTGCCCCCAAAAAAATAAAGGGATGCCTACGCCTACCTGATAACCTTGAAACCCGGAAACGCCGCCGATGGTCTGGTTAAAGTATCCGGCAGACAAGTCAGGCAGCATCCGGTTTTTCTCCAATGATAACTGCGAATTAGCGACCGCAATTTTTTGAAAATAATATGCGAGTAAAGGATTTTGCTTTATTGCCGATGTATCTGTGTTAACTGAAATTGTTAACTTCAGTAATTTATTATCAGCTATGGAAACAGGCTGTTGAATATTCAGCAACTTTTGAAGTTCCTGCCGGTAAATTTTTTTGTCGGCTTCTGCCTGCTGTTTGAATATCTGAACCTCCTGATATTTGCTTTGCGCTAACAACTTTTCAAGATAAGATGTTTCGCCGGTTTTGTATTTTAGCTCTGCAATATCTGAAAACTTTTTGTAAATGCTGTCCTGATATGAAAGCAGTTTGAGTTTTTCCATTCCGAAAGAAAGCTGAAAATATGCGGATTTTACATCGCGGATCAATTCTGATTGTGTAACGGCAAGATTTTTTTCGCTGAGTAAAACATTTTGTTTCTGCAGCTTGTTTTGCTGAATATAAACAGTCGGAAAATAGATATCCTGCGTAACACCTATGTAACGGTCTTTGATTTCGTCGTTATTCTGCCCATTCTGCATAGAAATGCTTGTCTTAGGCAAGTCAAAAGCTGTTTTTTTCAAAACATTCTGCTGCTCAGCCTCAAGCGATGCGGATTTTACCTGGAGATTATTCTGCAGAGCAATTTTAACGGCATCATCCAGAGTTAAAGGTTTGCTGTCCTGTGCAGATGATTTTTGAGGAACCAGCCACGAGGCACATAATAAAAAGATAATTACCGAGGCTGAATTCATTGGTTTTAAACCTTCCGCTCCATTCAGAGCAGGTTTTTTCTTTCCAGAAAACAGAATATAAAGCACCGGTAAAACAACAAGCGTCAGCAATGCGGCGGTGATTAATCCTCCAATTACAACTGTTGCCAAAGGCTTTTGTACTTCCGCTCCTGCAGAAGAAGAAATGGCCATCGGTAAAAACCCAAGGGCGGCAACTGAAGCAGTCATTAACACAGGCCGTAATCTAGATTTTGTTCCTTCACGCACCCGCTCATAAATATCTTCCACGCCTTCGTTTTTCAGCCGGTTAAATTCGGCAATCAAAACAATTCCATTAAGGACAGCAACTCCGAATAAAGCAATGAAACCAACTCCCGCCGAAATGCTGAAAGGCATATCCCTAAGCCACAATGCAAACACTCCGCCTATTGCCGAAAGCGGAATGGCCGTATAAATGAGCAGCCCCTCTTTAATGGAATTGAAAGTGAAATACAGCATCACAAAAATCAGGATCAGAGCAATAGGCAAGACAATGGACAAACGTTTTTTCGCTTCGACAAGATTTTTAAATGTTCCTCCGTAGGTTTTGTAATAACCTGGGGGGAGTTTCAGCTTTTCGTCCAGTTTTTTTTGTATTTCTTGAACAACGCTTTCAACATCCCTGCCCCTCACATTGAAGCCAACAAAGATTCTGCGCTTGGTATCATCACGCGAAATCTGCGCGGGACCTTCCTTAAAACTTATTTCGGCTACCTGGCTTATAGGCACCTGGCTGCCGGACGGAAGCGGGATAAACAGAGCCTTTACATCCTCAATATCATGGCGGTTTTTATCTTTCAGGCGGACAACCAAATCAAATTTTTTCTCGCCTTCAAAAACCTCTCCCGCTTTTTCTCCTGCAAATGCAGTTTTCAAAACCTGGTTCACATCTGAAATGGACAAGCCATATTGGGCTATTTTATCACGGTTGTATTCTACAGATATTTGCGGTAATCCGTTTACTTTTTCTATTATTGGAGTTTCTGCTCCATCAACTGTGGAAATAATTTTGGCCGCTTCATTAGCCTTTTCCGCCAGGATGTCTAAATCCTCTCCGTAAATTTTCACCGCGACATCCTGGCGGATGCCTGTCATTAATTCGTTTACCCGCATCTGAATTGGCTGTGAAACTTCATAACCCACGCCGGGGATTTCTGACAATGCTTCTTCCATTTTATTCTGCATTTCCTCCCTTGTCCTGGCGCTTGTCCATTCGCTTTTATCTTTCATAACTACGATCAAACAGGCGCTTTCCAAAGGCATTGGGTCGGTGGGGATTTCAGCGCTGCCTATGCGCGATACAACTTGTATTACTTCGGGGAATTTTTCTTTCAGAATTTTTTCTGTCATTGTGCATGCTGCAATGGCTTGGGACAGCGAGCTTCCCTGCATCAAAAAAGTTTCAACCGCCAAATCGCCTTCTTCAAGCGTGGGGATAAATTCGCCTCCCATACGGCTGAAAACAAATACGCTCAGGGCAAAAAGCAAAACGGCAAAAGCAACGATAATTTTCATTTTGCCCAATGAGAAATCAAGTACCGGTTTGTATAGTTTATAAAGAAAATTCATTATCCTGCCGGAAATATTTTGCCTGTGCTCTGTTTTTTTTGAGAGGAAAATCGAGGATATCATTGGCACATAAGTGACCGAAAGAATTAACGCTCCTATTATGGCAAAAGAAACGGTCTGCGCCATGGGGCGGAACATTTTCCCTTCAATGCCTACCAAGGCAAGAATCGGAAAATATACAATAAGAATAATGATTTGGCCGAACGAAGCAGAATTCATCATTCTCCTGGAGCTTTCATATACTTCAATATCCATTTGTCCGCTGGATAATTTTTTTATTCCTGCGTTATTATATTTGTTCATCGCAATGTTATGCACAATGCTTTCGACAATAATTACCGCACCATCCACAATCAAACCGAAATCAACAGCGCCTAAACTCATCAGGTTGCCTGAAACGCCAAACAAAGTCATCATTGAAACGGCAAAAAGCATTGCAAGGGGAATGACTGATGCAACAACTAATCCCGCCCTGAAATTTCCCAAAAGCAGGATGAGAATGAAAACAACTATTAATACCCCTTCCAGCAGATTTTTTTCCACTGTTCCGATGGCTTTATCCACGAGTATTGTCCGGTCAATAAACGGTTCAATCACAATTCCTTCTGGAAGGGATTTTTGTATTTGCTTGATTTTTTCTTTTACATTTTTTATTACTTCTCCTGAATTTGATCCTTTAAGCATAAGGGTCAGGCCGGAGACTACTTCGCCTTTCCCATCCTTGGTAACAGCACCGTATCGGGTTGCATTCCCGAATTTAACTTCCGCAAAATCCCGAATGAGTAAAGGAATTCCTGCAGAGTTGGTCCGCACAACAATTTTTTCAATATCAGCTAATGAAGTTACAACCCCGATTCCCCTTATGAAATATGCATTGCTTTGTTTCTCAATATATGCCCCGCCTGTGCTTTGATTATTTTTTTTCAACGCTTCAAAAAGTTCCGAAAAGGTAATGTTCAGGCTATTGAGTTTGTCGGGGGAAACAGCAATTTCATATTGTTTTACAAAGCCACCCCATCCGCTAACCTCTGCTACTCCTGGAGTTCCAGCTAATTGCCTGCGCACAATCCAATCCTGAATAGTCCGTAGATCCATTGCCGAATATTTGTTTTCGTATCCGGGTTTTGTATGCAGGACATATTGATAAATTTCTCCAAGCCCGGTTGTTATTGGCCCCAGTTCAGGAGTTCCCGCGCCGGCCGGGATTTGGCTTTCGGCTTCTTTGATACGCTCACCAACCAATTGCCTGGCCAAATACATATTCACTTCATCCTTGAAAACAATTGTAATCACAGAAAGCCCGAAGCGCGAAATGCTTCGTATCTCAATAACATCCGGAATGGTTGCCATTGCAATTTCAACAGGAGCGGTAATGAATCGTTCAGTTTCCTGGGCGGCAAGGGAGGGAACTATTGTGAATACCTGCACCTGGTTGTTTGTAATGTCGGGTACGGCATCAATAGGAAGCTGGGATAAAGAATAACCGCCCCAGGCAATAAGGGCCGCGGTGAACAGCCCTATAATCATTTTGTTCCTTATTGAAAAGGAAATGATTTTGTCTATCATATTTATAAAGTTTAAGTAAAGGAAAATATAACCAGCCCTCCCGGCGTTTTGCGGAAAAGAGTTAACCAAAAAATAAAAATGCCTTGCTTAAACTTTAGGCGGCTGCCAAATGGAGAATGAAATTTCGGGAAGTGAAATGTTAGTGCAGACAGAAAGATTATCAGACGGGATTTGAGAAATAAAATTGATTTCGGAGTTTGATACTAGGGCAATCCCGCAGCAGCAATTGCATACACAAAGCGGCGAGCACATCTCATTTGCGTGCTGAGTGTCATGAGTTCCGCCTTTTTGAATGCTCATAGTGACATTTTTTCTTCCTTCTGAACAATCGGACTCATCGCAGCAAGGAATTGCTGTCATCCCAATAAAATAAATTGCTAATATGAAACTGAAAAACTTCATCCGGCACAAAGGTAATGAAGTTTTTTCTTTTTTAAGCGAGCCATTGGGGGCTATGCATTGCTTTTGATTTGCAGATATATAAAAGATAGAAATTAAAGGATATTTTGAATGACGTGCATTTTCATTATAATCAAATAAACAGTGAAAAACTAATGCTTATTTTTTTGATTTGGTTTATGATATAAAAACCTAATGAAGCTTTTTATTTGCAAGTTTTATTTCTATAATTATCTTAATTTATTTCTATTCAGGAAATCCCTGAAATACTATTATTTTCTCTGATTAAACACCGGCAAAACAGGTGAATAGCTTACTTTCCATAAAACACTGAAAATTGAATCTTTTTCAATTTTGGTCATGTGTTTTTTAACATTAGGATTGTTTAAAAAAACTTGATTTTCATTAAAAATAATTGACAAAAGAAATAAGGAAGAAATATGCCGCCTGTCAAACATATAAAAGTGTATTTACGTATTCTTCAAAATGGGAGACCGCAATATATTTGCAGGATCATAAATAAAAAAATCCCAAGCTAAAAGCGAGGGATCTTAAATGCTGATATTTTTTGCTGCAGCTTAGCTTAATTTGTAATTAATATTAAGCATTACTTTGAAGATAATTCCTATTGATCGTATGAAATAATTTAAAAATCGCTTATACAATATTCAAACATTTTGCCAGGGCATCTTTATAAGATCCGCCAATAGGGATAAGCTTCTTATCTTCTTCCAAAATTAAATTAGGCTGTTCAATTGCAACAATTTTGTCGATACGTACAATGAACGAGCGATGAACACGTACAAAATCAGTTGACGATAATTTTTTCTCAATATCCTTCA
>CAISYK010001173.1 GCA_903889605.1 uncultured Bacteroidota bacterium | reverse complement strand
AATAAATTAGTTTTTAGCTTTGCTGACATTTCTATTTATAAAAAAGTTGAGAACAATCTTAAAAGGGAAAATATTAATTACATTGAATTTACGCTTGATACAATGATAGAATTTGCTGATGGGTTACAAAAGTTAAATAGCCGATGGGGATTGGAACTTGCGACTTGTGCCGAAAAATTTGATTTGAATAAATATGGAATAAATCACAATAAATGTATAGATGATGACTTAATGATTAAATTATTTCATCATGACGAAGAGTTAATGAAATTCTTAGGTGTAGAGTTTATTGAGTCGACTTTGTTTGATTCAAATGGAGGAATACAAAAAACAAAAAAGATAAAAGACAAAGGACAAAGAGAGGCATGTGGCTGCATTATGAGTAAGGATATTGGAGAATATAATACATGTCCTCACGAATGTGTTTATTGCTATGCAAATACATCTAAAGAGATTGCATTAGCTAATTACAAAACACATAAAGAAAATCCATCGGCTCATACTATAACAGGAAAATAAACATTATTATGGCATACTTTTTCAAACTACCAGTAATTACAGACTTGACAACAGGACAACAAGCGGCTTTAAATGAACCAAACGCTATTGCAATTTCCGGAGGTCCTGGAACTGGCAAAAGTGTGGTTTCGTTATGGAGACATATCCGAAATTATGGATTAGGTAATAAAAAAAGTTTACTTCTGACCTACACTAAGACATTAGAGAGGTATCTTGCATCTTCAGCATTATCTGAGAGTGCACTTGCAGGAAAAGCAGTTGATAGAACTTATGATTGGTCATATAATAGGGCAACGAATTATGATGAAATAATAATAGATGAGGCACAAGATGTTGAAGAAAGTATATATAAAAAAATAAAAAAATATTCTAATAATGTTTCTTATGGAGCTGATGATAAACAAATTGTTTATCAGAAAAAATGCACTACGGAAACTCAATTAAGAAATATTTTTCCAGCAAATAATAATTACCCGCTTGACGAGAACTTTAGAAACTCATACGAAATAATGCAGTTTACAAGGGCTTTATTTCCAAATAAATTAATTTCACAACACACTATCAATACACTTTTACAGGAAAACAGGAGAGGGAATAAACCAATAATGCTTATTACTAACAACGATTTAGAAAAACAAAAAAAGGCTATTATTGATATTATTAATCAGTTTAAATCCGATACTCATAACATTGCAATACTTCTTCCTTTACAAAAGCACGTAACAGCTTTTTATGAATTTATTAACCAATCGGGTATTTTATGTTCAAAATTTATTAGTGAAGATGATGAACTTGTAGTAATAGAAAATATTCATATTACGACTTTTAAGTCATCGAAAGGAACAGAATATGATACGGTAATTATTCCGAATTTTCAAAACTACGAATGGAATATTGCAAATCTTACACTTGCACCAATTACTGAAAATGATTATTATGTTGCGTTAACAAGAGCAAGAAGAAATTTATACCTAATTAGCTCTTCTCCAATACCTTTTTTACAATCAGAACTCCAAAAAACAACTTATCAAACAGAAATACTATAATGACTAATAATATTTACATACCAATAAACTCAAATAGTTTAGCCCATTATTTTGGGAAAGCAATGATTCTGACAGCTAAAGATTTTTTAAATAAGCCCGAAGATATTCAGAATAATTTTAACGATTCAATTTTGCTTTCAAAAAGCAAATGGGTTAAAAACGCTGATTGTTCAATAGAAGTAATCCTGACTGGTCAAGAAATTAAGCTTCTAAATAAAATATCTGAAAACTTCTTTGAGTTGAACATTCCAATTCCAGTTTCAAGAATTAAACGAGTTTACTTTTTGGATTCAAAACAAAAGGAAACTACACTTTGGAATATCAATAATGGCGCAGCATTTGTGCCGGAAAGCATCATTCAAATTGAACAAAACAAGAATATTGATTTTCATTCTACCGATGGAATTTCGAATAGCAAACAACCTTTATCTAATAACGAATTAGCGGAAAAAATTAAACGCTTTGATATTTTACTTGGTGGATTTGCATTTATGAGAATTGGTGGAAAATCGGGTATGAATTTTTCGGAAAATTATTTTTCTACCCTTTCATTCTTCAATAAATTAATTGAAGAACAAACGACAAAAGCCTCAAGGGAAAAGGGTTTAAAATTCAGCAACAAATACATTGGATTGTTTTCTAAAAATGACAGTGAATGGACTAAGTGGCAAAATTACATTTATCAGAATGTAGAAGCACAAGACGTTGAGAATATTGCAAACAAAGAAGGTATTAGATTTGAAAAGAAATTAGGACTTATAAAACTTGATTCTATTAGTCCCACTACACATTTATTTGACATCGCTATTTTAGCGACCTATGGTGATAGAAAAACCAAAAGCATAGACAACTTAGTAACTGACTTAGCCAATGGGATAATTCCACAGGAAAAAGCGGAGGATGTTTCACTTTTATTTGGTCTGAACAACGGCTATTCAAAATTCAGGAACAAATACAAAACAGCAAATAAGGAAAGTAACGTAAAGTTCAAACTTGAAAGCAAATTAGATTACTACATAATAGAAAGCCTTTACCAGTTTGCTTTTAATGGAAACAAAAGCAACTATTCATTTAGCTACATTGATGATTGGTGTACGACTCTAAATCAGAAAGAAACAGTTAGTGGTTTTGAAACATTTAAAATTTTAGATACTGTTGTAATTGCAAAAAAAAAGCAAACGCCATTGGAAGATTTTTTGCAAAACACTTCGGCAGATATTTATACATCGCTAAATAAATCAGTATGCGAATGGCTACCGCCATTTGCAATGATTAATGAGAAAGAAGCGTTAGCTTTTTTTGAAAAGGTTTTAAAAAGCCCTCTAACAGTTGCTATTGAAAAATTTCAAAAGAGTGTTGAAAAGGAATATGAGGTTAATTTAGATAATGAAAAATCTGAACTGTTAATGATGTTGGATGTAGAAAGAAAAAAACTAAATGCTGAAATTGAAAACTTAAAAGAACAAATCCTTAACTTAGAAAACAGCAAACAAATTATTGAGGAAAAAAATTTAAAAGGGGCTACGCTTCAAATTGAAGACACAAAAAAACTAATTATTCAAGAGCCTGAAGGATTGAATGATGTAGCAAAAACACATGAAAAACCAATTGTTTACTACGAATCAATGGGTATTACTGAGCTGAAGAAAATAGCCAAGCAGAAAGGAATTAACGAAAGTGTTTTAAAAGAATACACAAAGAAAAATATAAAATCTCTTATTGATTTAATAAAAAATTCAACCTCTATACTTCTTCTTTAATTTTTTATGATTGTAATAGACGACCTACTTAAAGTATCTTCGGATTCAACCACTTTAGAAAATTATCTTTCAGATAATTTTCAAGAGGTATATGATTTTTTCAATCATACAAAACATACTTCTTTAATTGCGTCAAGAGATAAAATTAATAGATACATAGCACTTAACAGAGGTGTTATTTTACAGTTAAACATTTCTAATAAAACAAATCTATCTTTTATTTCTCTCCTTTTGGACATAAGCGAAAGGCTTAGCTTGTTAGCTTCATTTCGTTATTTATTCGAACATTTACAAGGTAAAGGATACAATATTGGAAGCCGATTACAAGCAGCTTCTCAGTATTTAATTGGAGTAACAACGGTTGATGACTATTTAAATAGATACGACAGCATATACAATCAGCTACAAACCTCTTTCGAGAAAGAAGAAGACAATGCAGACAAGGTTTTAATGACTTTAGTAAACTACTATGCTCAAGTTCTAAATGACTTTGGGGAGTTCAATATTGATGCGGTTAAAGTCTTAAAAAACAAAATTGAAAAAAGCAAAACCGATTTTGAGTTTTCATTTTTGAATCATTCGTTAATTGACAACATCTTAAAAATTGACTTATCTCCATTTGATGTTTCTTATAATAAAATCCATGCCTTACTTGATGTATTCTTAGGCAGAGATGTTAAACCTCTTGCTCTAAAAAAAGGCTTCTTAATTGAGAGCGGGACTGAGTATGAAAAATTATTGAAAAGCGCTTCACTCGACTTTCAAACAATACGGAAGATTTCTGTTGACCAATATCAATTAATCGGAAACTCTTCAATATACCAATCATTGCAAAGAGGTGTGCAAATATTAACCGAGGAGAAACAATTGTATGGGTATATGTATAGTTTCGGGAATATGCACTTCAACAAACTCATTGAGTCGTATAAATTTTTACCTAAAGATTTTTTTAAAAAGGAAATTAGCATCGTTGACTGGGGGTGTGGACAGGGGATGGCAACAATGGTGTTTTTAGATTTTCTTAATCAGAACAATATTAAACAGAAAATTAATATTGTTACATTAATTGAACCCTCTGAAATAGCTTTGAAAAGAGCATCTTTACACATATCAAAATTCAACTCAGCAACAAAAATTAACACAATTAATAAAGATTTGGATTCACTTTCAAAATTTGATTTTGAAAGCAAAAAAACAAATACGAAACTTCATTTATTTTCAAACATACTTGATATTGACTTATTCTCGCTAACTGATTTATTAAAATTAATTAATACAACATTTGATGGTGAGAATTATTTTGTTTGCGTAAGCCCCTATTTAAACGACCTAAAAACAAGCCGTTTAGACAGTTTTGTGAAATATTTTACAAGAAAAAATGATTTTGAACAAATAATATCAATCAATAATAAAGCTGGGGAATGGAAAAAGGAATGGACTCGGGTTATGAGAGTTTTCAAAGCGACCTTATAAAAAAAATTAAATTCTAACAACGGCAATATTATTTAAAATGTCACTAACTGAAAACAAAATATCAAATCAAGTTCAAGCAATTCAACATTTTATTGAGAAAATGGATATTGAAATGATTGACGCATTTTTAGACAACGATAAAACCTATCAGGACTTCAAGAAAAATTTATTCATTAATAAACTACAACAGGCATTTGCAAAGTTTGCAGACCTTGGTGACACTCAATTGTTTTCAGTTCAGGGGAATTGCAATAACTGCGACAAAACCAAGACTGGATTCACTTTCATTGGCAACAATAGTAACAATTATATGAGTATAATTTTCGACACGGCAGACAGTAAAATTAACGACCTTTATGAGTGTAGCGACTTTAAAAACCAACAGACCAACTTGAATTTAAAAGAAAGAATTTATATCGACAACGAACTGCCTTTTCCGTTCTAAGCCAACGCTTTTACGACTTGGGTGTAATTGGACTTCGGTGTGTTACGAACTGGGTGTAATTGGACTTCTATGTGCTACGAACTGGGTGTAATTGGACTTCGATGTGTTACGAACTGGGTGTAATTGGCCTTCGGTGTGTATCAAGGGTTCCAGGCGCATTTGCAAGCACATTTTATTTTTGCAACGCAAAATGCAATCGCACAAAAAAATAAAAAGAGCTTGCAAACCAACGCACCAAGACACCGTAATGTGCACAGACAAAGCAAGACAGAAAAAAGAAACAACGAACCGCTAACATCACCTAAATGAAAAGGCCGTTAACATTAACATTCAGCATTTCAGTTCGCAATAAAAATCGGTCGTGGCAAAAACATTTCACAGCGGAAGAAAATTATTTTTTATTTGTTTTTGCCACTTGTAATTTTATAATTTTGTTCACGAAATCGGCCTATTCATTTAGCTAATCGTTGGGGGCTATGTAAAACGAAAATTTTTTACGCAGAAAAATAAAGTCATCGGCAGACTGTCTTTCATCGCTTTGTCAATCTTTTTTGCAAACTTTTAAGTTCATCGTTCTTTCACAAATTTGCGGGCAGACAATCTTTCGAGGACTTTTTAAATATTTACCGGAAGACTTTTCATCTTGCATAGAACGGAGAGTTTTACGAGCGGAGAATTCTACGACCTGTGGGTTTGCGACCGGAGTATTTTATAACCGGAGAACTTTACGACCTGTGGGTTTTGCGACCGGAGTATTTTATAACCGGAGAACTTTACGACCTGTGGGTTTTACGACCGGACAACTTTACAACCGGAGAACTTTACGACCTGTGGGTTTTACGACCGGACAACTTTACAACCGGAGAACTTTACGACCTGAGGGTTTTACGAATTCAACTTTTATTCATAATTTGAAAAGAAAGAAAATTACACAGCCCCCAACATCACCTAAGTGATATGGCCATTTCTAGTAAATTTCATCATTTGAGCTCGCTATGAAAATAGGGCGTGGCAAAAACCTTTCGCAGCGGTATAAATTTATTTTTTATTTGGTTTTTGCCACTATTAATTTAATAATTTCGTTTACGAAATCGGCCACATTCACTTAGCTAATCGTTGGGCGCAAGGCAAAATTAAAAAAAAAACAAAAAGAACTTTCCGTTTGACAATTGTAATTTCAACAAATAGAATTTTTAATTTTATAATATCGTAACTTTCGACCGTGGTGTTTTAAACCAGTTTGTAATTATGACAAGAAGAATTATAGTAACAATACTGACCTTATTAATTGGGACATCTGTGTTTTCTCAAAATCGACAAGCACTATTCATGCAGGCAGAATATCAATTTCTAAAATATAACTACTTAACTATTGGACTTGGGTTTCAACCAAAAAAGAGCCTTCTTCAAGCTACAAGAAAACACCCAAAATATTCGTTCATTGGGTGGACAGCTAACTATAGCAAAAAACTTGAAAACTCTGATTGGGGAGCATCAATTCAGACAATAATGTATACAGCAAGCACGAGTGGACCATTTGGAATTGGGCTTGAAGGAAATTATAAATCAGTAAACAACACAAACCATTTTGCTTTTAAACCGCTCATTGGACTTTCATTTCCCATTGTAAGTATAATGTACGGTTACAACTTTGACTTTTATAAGACAAAATCCGAAAGAATAAACCAACACGAACTTATATTGGGTTTTCGATTTCCTTTAATTAGTAAAAAGAAATAACTATACGTTAAGACCTGCGTGTTCGAGGACTGTAGGGTGCTACGACCGCAGGGGTTTTAAAACTTTACTTTAAGACCTGCGTGTTTGAGGACTGTAGGGTGTT
>CAISYK010001172.1 GCA_903889605.1 uncultured Bacteroidota bacterium | reverse complement strand
CGACCGAAATTCCAATAATAATGAACCGCCGCTTGATGTGATAGTTCCCGGACTAGTGGTGCCGGAATACTGTCCAATAAGAGAAGCTGAAGTTGTTGATCCATCATAAATAAGTAAATAATCGTAATTTAATTCAGTAGCAAAGGATGTAAAATTAAGAGTAATAGAAGTTGCACCTGCAGGTTGAATTAACTTAAGTGTACGTTCATCATCAGAATAATTGCTGCCGGAACCGCCGCTGTCATAAAAATTACCGGAAGTTCCTGTTAATGTTGTAATTGTTGGATTATTGTTAATTAATAAATAATATTTCGCCCAATTCCAGTTAGGCCCCGGATCATTATGGGTTTGATTAGGATACATCTGATGTCCTTTGATTTTAATACATGATCCTTGTCCGCATTGAGCCGTACTGCCTGAACATCCTGGGCCAAAATATGTTCTTAATGGATTTATTCCATAACCGCTATTGCAGATATCACGCACCAGAGCAGCAGAACTTGTATACATGGCAGTTGTATACCACCCGGTTTGAGCAACATAACCTTCATGTTCAAAACCAATGGTATAGGAGTTTTCAGAGCCTACATGCCATCCATTGTTAGATTCCAGTACCATTTGCGTCACCTGTCCGTCACTTGAACGCAGTACATAGTGAGCGGATACATTTGACGAAGTATTTTGAAACCAGGAAATACAACCGGCATAAGTGCCTTCCACATCATGGATAACCACCGCCGAAACTGCTGTTCCCCCGCGTGAACTGTAATTTGGCGATGCTGTCCATAAAGCAGGGCCGTAATCAGCTGACTGAATTGATTTAGCCTGAAACTGCTGACCGTTATTATTATAAATACTTTCATCTGTAACAGTTATTCCCGGCGAACTTAAAACGGCATAATTGTCTGTACCAAAAACTGCAGTGAAATCAATATTATGATTCGGGAAACCATATAACTGCTGATAATTAACGTTACTTAAGAACTGCAGATAACCATAAAGCTGGGTATTTACTGCAAAATTTTGGCCTTTTGTTTCCTGAGGCAGTTCGCTTAAACTATTTAAAACAGGGATTTGATCTGCAATTACGCTGCTTGTTATGTTCAGCGACATTTTAATTTTGGCATAAGCATCGGCATAAGCTAAGATATTTTTTTCAGGATCACCGATTATTTCAGCTATGCTGTATCCCGACAATTTTGAAACTATTAAAAGATTATTAGAGAAATATTTTTGCCCGTCGAGTGTTAAACCCATAACACCATAGGCATTTGGAATACCGCTGCAGCTTCCTGATGCGGCTGATTCATGCTGAATATTATTAAAACGGGTATTGCAGAATGAAACAGCTTCTAATATCCCTCTGGGAATTTCAGGATGCGCCTGATAGGCTTTGTTAAAGAATGCTGAATAATTATTTAAAACAATTTCGTCTGAATTAGAAATTTGCCCAAAGGAATATCGCGGTGATATTACAATTGCAAATACTGTAATAAGTAATAATTTTTTCATCCTTTATTATATTTAATGGTTAATTGAAAGGTAAATATAATTATTCTTGTTCATTTATGCAAAATTATTTATCTGCAAAGGCATTAGCCATTGCTTTAATATTATCTAAAAATATATTAGACTTTATATAAGTTAAGGTATTATTGTTTTCTTCTTTGCTTGACTCTAAAATTATGTAACCCACATCCTAATAAAATTAGCTGATCATGATTTTTATAGTTTTTTACTCTCAATTTGTATTTTAATATAAATATT
>CAISYK010001171.1 GCA_903889605.1 uncultured Bacteroidota bacterium | reverse complement strand
TTTTAATGATATAAAAAAATTCTCCAATGATTTTGTGTAATTGCATTGACTCAAATACACTCTTCCAATGAGATTAAATGCCAATGCTATGCCTTTTTTTAGGACAAATTCACTTTTGCCCCCTTTAGATAAGAAAATTAATTTTTCACCTTGTTTTTGTGCTTTTTGTGCAAATTGTAAGGCTTGTTCATAGTCGTTTGTATTTAAGTATTGTGTACTTAATAAGTTTAAAAGATTCACTTCGGATGTATCTTCATGAGCCGTTTTAATAAGGAGAAGGAGAGAGTCAATATTTTTGTTCTGAGCTGAACAAAATGAACTTATAAGAAAGGATGAAGTATATAGAATTATAAATAGGATAAATTTTTTCATAAGGCTAAAGTACAATTATATTATTATTCCAATAACACAAACGTATCCAACTTACGCGATGTCTTTTCAATATATTAATAAACTCCTTTAATGTTCATTAATATATTAGGATGAAAGGTGTCCTAACTAATCAATACAATTTAAAATAATCTGACATGCAGCTGTAATTTCTTTTTCGGTAATAGTTAGCGGGGGAGCAATACGCATGGATTGTGAATTAAATAAAAACCAATCTGTTATTACACCTTTTTCGATGCATTTGTCAATTATTGTTTTATTTTGTTCATAGCTTTCAAACTCAAGTGCAAGCAGTAATCCTTTGCCGTTTATTGATTTTATTTTGGGATGTTTTAATAAACTGCGGAATAACTTTTCTTTATGTTCAACATGCGCAATTAAGTTTTCTTCAAATAAAACATTCAGCGCTGCTTCACTCGCCGCACAGCATACGGGATGCCCTCCAAATGTAGTGATATGGCCAAGGATAGGATTTTCTGTAAGTGAATTCATGATTTCTGAGGATGAAATAAAAGCTCCAATAGGCATTCCGCCTCCCATTCCTTTTGCTAAGCAAAGAATATCAGGAATGACATCATAGAGTTCAAAGGCGAATAATTTGCCTGTCCTGCCGAAACCGCATTGAACTTCATCTGCTATAAGCAATACACCTGTTTCATCACATCGATTTCTAAGGTGTTTTAAAAAATCAGATTGCGGAATAACAGCACCGGCTTCGCCTTGGATTGTTTCAACAATTACACATGCAGTATGATTTGTTATATGTTTTAAATCATCTGCATTATTATATTCAATATGCCGTATGTCTGGCAGAAGCGGGCGGAAAGCATTTTTAAATTCTTCATTACCCATTATGCTTAAACATCCATGAGTGCTGCCGTGGTAACTGTTTTTGAATGATATAATTTCTGTTCTGCCTGTATAACGTTTTGCCAGTTTCATTGCTCCTTCAATAGCTTCGCTTCCTGAATTAACAAAATAAACCGAACTCAGATTTTTTGGAAGGTGGTCTGCTAAAAGCTTTGCGAGCTTTACCTGCGGACTTTGTATAAATTCACCATACACCATCAGGTGCAGATATTTATCTAATTGATTTTGAATTGCTGCCAGTACTTTCGGATGACGATGCCCGACATTGCTTACTGAAATCCCTGAAATTAAATCAATATAACGCTTGCCGGAAACATCAAATAAATAGATGCCTTCGGCCTTTTCAATTTCTAAAGCTAAAGGTGTTTTGCTTGTTTGGGCAAGATGATTATAAAAAAGCTGACGTTGTGTTAACATAAAATAATTCAGTTAGTATCTGTTACGAAATAATATTTACAAATTTGATTTGATTGTATAGTTCCATTCTCCGTGAAATCCGCTTTTTTTAATGCTGATGCTATCCAATTTTTCATCTGATACTTTTATTCCTTTCTTATACACAACAGAATCTAATTTTGATTTTACTTTTAAGCCTTTTGTAGTTTTAGTTGATGCTATTAAATCCACGACTAACTGGATGTTTGTTAATGGTCTTGCCCGCCAGTTCATTGTAATGTGTGAAAATAATCTATGCTCTATTTTATTCCACTTACTTGTGCCTGGAGGAAAATGGCTTACACTTATTTCTTTGCCAATTTCATTTGCCAAAACTTGAAGTTCTGTTTTCCATAATCTACTTCTGGAACTATTACTTCCCCCTCCATCTGCTGTTATAAGTATTCTTCTCGATTTGCTAAATTTTTCCTCTCCCATTTCATACCACCAGTTTCTAATTGTTGCTACCGCAAAACTTGCTGTATCGTGACTAATACCAACACTTACCCAGCCTTCATTATTAGCAATGTCATAAACACCATATGGAATAGCCTTCCCCAATTCTTTGTCTATGAAATCATAAACCTTCACTGTTGTTGGCTTTCCTGTAGGAAGCCATTCCGTTCCTACATTTTTAAAATTCCCAATTAATTCTTTCTTCTTACAATCAACTGAAATTACAGGATCACCACTGGATAAAAAATCTTTTGCAATATCATTAATGTAATTAAATTGCGCATCTCTATCAATATGGTTACTGCCCTCATCGGTTTTCCGGTTGCCTTGCAAACTATATCCGGCATTTTTCAAAATAACTCCTACTAATTTATGACTAATATTGAAACCCTTATCCTTTGCTGCTTCTGATATATTTCGCAAACTTTTATTTGTCCAAAGCAATGGCTTCATTGGGTCTCCCATCGTATGGGCACAAACTATTTCTTCTATTACCTTTTCTAAATTTTTATTTTTTTCGGTTTCTTTTTTTCGTCCGCCACCTTCTTTTCTTACTCTTTCATTGCTATTTAATTCTTTTAATGGTAATGAAGATAATTCTTTTATCCCCATATTTAAAGTTACTCTTGAAATGCCGGATAGTTTCGAAACCTTGCTTAATCCACCCCTTCCCATGCTTTCTGCGTCAGCGGCTAAAACTATTCTTGTTTGTTTTTCATTTAAGAATGGAAGTATTTTCCTATACTTCACACGGATAAGATTATCTGATTGCATACATTTTGTTTTTCAACAAATGTACATATTATTTCGTTACAAATACT
>CAISYK010001170.1 GCA_903889605.1 uncultured Bacteroidota bacterium | reverse complement strand
CAAAAAAAATGTTTTCTAAAATTAAAACAGTGCCATATACTAATTACCCAATCAAATAATTATCTCAAACTATATAGTGCTTTATTTTGATAGCCTTTCTTACCGTATCTTTGCAGCCATAAAAAGGCTTCAGAAATTTTTTTTAAAGATGTCTGCTTATTTATGCTTCACAATTAATAAAAATTACAAATAAATAAAAATGAAAATAAAACTACTTTTATTGATAACACCGGCCTTATTTGCCTTTGGCACATCAGCACAGGAACAAAAAAACATATCCGGCGAAAGCACAAAATCTGGCGATGCCGTAAAATCAGCAATGTTTTTTACCAAATCTGCTGGAATAACAAATACTGCTGGTGCTGATTTAAAATGGAGGCCAATTTTAACAAAAAAATGCATCTCTTTTGAACCTATGGCACCTGACCAGGAAATTATTGAGAAAGTTAAAGCTGAAAAATTATTATTAAAGCAGCACCAGAATAATACAACAAATAAGTCTGAATTATCTGCCTTATCAGGAAGTCCGGTTGTTGGGACAAATTTCTACGGCAATATGAATAACGGAGGCTCTCCGCTCGACAATTCAATTGCTGTTTCAGATGGCGGAATAATTGTAAGTGTTGCCAATACAACTATTGAAGTTGATGATATGGCTGGAACTAATTTATTTTTCAATAATATTGTTGCTTTTATTAATGACCCGCAAATTACAAACGTCTGCGATCCCGTTGTTGTTTATGATAAAGGCTCCGACAGATTTGTTTTTTTCGCACAGGAATGTTCAGGGAGCTCTTCTAACAGCAAATTAATTATTTGTTTTTCGCAGACAAATAATCCGGCCACCGGCGGCTGGTGGATATATAAATTAACTGGTAATCCGCTAAGCGACAATAGTTGGTTTGACTATCCTAAAATGGCTGTTTCCAGCACTGAATTATATATATCCGGAAATTTATTTTCAGATGCAGGCACATTTAATGAAGCTGTTTTATATCAAATTAATAAAACAAATGGATATTCTGGGGCAAATATAAATTGGCAGTATTGGCATGGCATTTCAGGGTCGCCATTTACATTACTTCCTGTTGGAAACGGACAAGGTTTATCATCAGGTCCGGGTTGCTATCTCGTTTCCACAACTGCTGCAGGAGCATCTGCAGTGAATTTATATCATTTAACGGATGATATGACTGGCAATCCGGCATTTAATTATAACTCAATACCCACTACAGCCTACTCTCCGGCAGCTAATTCACAGCAGCAGGGAACTGCGACCCTGCTTGATAATGGTGACTGCAGAACGTTGAGCGGGTTTTATCTGAACGGTATAATTCATTTTGTTTTCCATTCCGATATCGGCTCCGGGTGGAACGGAATAAATTACAATAGGCTTAATGTTGCATCTCTCAGCAATCAGTCAAGTACATTCGGCCTGGCAGGAAGTTTCGATTATTCTTACCCCTCTGTGGTTTCTTATGCTGCGGTGCCTACAGACAAATCGGTAATGATAGGGTTTGGCAGCACCAGCTCCGCAATTTATCCTCAGATGAGGGTTGTAAATTGCGATAATGCTATGAACTGGTCGGCATCAACATTGGTGAAACAAAGTCTAACTTATGCCAGTTATACTTCAACAACAAAAGAAAGATGGGGAGACTATACCGGAACTGCCAGAAAACATAATAGTCCGACAACTTCAATTTGGATGAATGGAATGGTTGGGTCTGGAAATACAACACATCTGTGGGAAACATGGATTGCTGAAATTCACGGCAATATAACTACAGGAATAAATGAAAATGCTAATCCTCACAATTTAAAACTTTTCCCAAACCCTGTTGTGGAGGCTTTTACTATTGAGTTTACACTCAATGAAAATGTAAATCTCGAAATTGATATTGTCGATATTTCAGGAAGAATGGTAAAAGAATTGTATAATGGAAAAGGCTTGGAGGGAGAAAATGTTTTTTCTTTTAACAAAGCGAATCTATCTGCCGGAACTTATTTTTTAGTTATTAAAAACAATGCAAACATTATTAAAAATGAAAAAATTATTATTGCTGATTAACCTAATAACCGTTTGCTTATTGTTCAGCTTTTGCAGGAATACAAAAACTCAGAAAAAACTTGGAGCAAATTCTGCAGGCAACACTAATGCTGCAGATACGGCAAAGGTTTCTTCGAAACAATTTACTATTCCAGGTACTTCTTCTGGGCATGGAATGCATCTGGATAATGCCGCAGATACAATAAAGACAAATGCAGTTATTCATAAAGCGCCTGAACAGGGGAAAATAGATTCAATAAAAAATGCCAAGCAGAAAAATAAGTTCAAGTGAAAAAGCGGTGGTTGAAGCCTAAAAAAAACAGGGATAAAAATCCCTGTTTTTTAATTTAAAAAGTTTGTTTCCTATTTCTGAATAATAACATACTTTGTTGTAATTATGTTATCCGTTTCAAGTTTGCAGAAATATATTCCTGCAGTAAGCGAAGTAATGTCAACAGTTTTATTGAATACTCCGTTTACCGCTTCTCCGCTGGCCATACTCATCATTTCCTGACCTAAGTTATTGTAAAGAGCCAGCTTTATTTTTTCTGATTTCGATAAGATAAATGAAATATTTAAAGTGTTCGATGCTGGAACAGGGTACACAGTAAACAAAGGATCATTTTGATTTTCATTTATTCCTGTAAACCCGCCTACATTAATAGTTCCCAAATACGGCATTTTATTAAAAGTGGTTGCCGTAACATTTATTATTCCTGCTATAGCAGCGGGTATTGTTATTACAGCAGAAGTACCGTTTGAAATACCTGTTCCTAAAATAATTCCATTCATGGATAAACAAACCAATGCGTCATTAACATTGTTGTTTACAGTAATTGATACTGTACCCACAGCTGCAGTAGATACATGACTTGTAATCATTGCTGCAGGTGTATTTGTATATACCATTACCGATGGATCACCAAAAACAGTCCAAGTATCAGTCATTTCGTAACCAGAAGCCAGGTAATCATCATTCATCTGCATACAGCCATTCATGGAAATCCCTCCAAACGAACGCTGAATATTACCAGAAGCGCTTTCCACTAGAATATCTACCATTGCGTCCTGCCCCTTCATAGGAGGATCCCAGCTTTGATTAATTGTAGACATAAAAGCAGCCAAGGCTCCTTTGGGCTGGATTGGAGTTCCAGCTCTAAGCCAGGCTTCAGCAAAACATTCAGCATTGTTTACAAAATCGCCATTAACACATGCTACCGACCAAATGAAAGGGTGCTTTACTGTGTTTGTTAAGAGATGAACGTCGTTGGTAGAAAATCCAGATGTTACAAACTCGTTACTTGCTCCATGACCGGTATAAGTAATAACACCGACACCGCTATTAACTTCTGCTGCAATAT
>CAISYK010001169.1 GCA_903889605.1 uncultured Bacteroidota bacterium | reverse complement strand
TAGGCTTGTTCTTAAAATTGCACTCAATAAAAAAAGACGAGCGTGGTTCTCGGGATTGTGGAACTTTTCTAAAGAATATAATTTCCCGTTTCAATTTTCTAATGCGTAATCTGGGTTTAATTGGCTGCGTTGGTGTTCCTCTGCAATTTGCCAACACATCAACGCCTATTGGAAGTATTTCTGCCTGGTCTTGGGATTTTAATAATGATATGATAACAGATGATGTGACCCAAAATCCTTCACATATTTTTTCTGCTGCAGGAATTTATCCCGTAACTTTAACTGCCAGCACTGGTCTTTGTATTGAAGATACCACCATAAATGTATCGGTGTTTGTTCCTCCATCGGTAAATGTCAGCCCTAATGACACAGTATGTTTTGGAGGATCTGCAACTTTGGCCGTTACACCTAATGGAATTGGATACTCTTATAATTGGCTTCCCGCAGCAGGTTTAAACAATGCCGCTGTTTTTAATCCCGCGGCCTCCCCTTCTGTAACAACAACGTATTCCGTTACTCTTACAGATGTTCATGGCTGTAAAAACAATGGTAATATTACAATTTACGCTGACCCAAAAATTATTTTAGCAAAGTCAGTCGTCAATATCTTCTGCCATGGAGATTGCAGCGGTAAAATTTCATTATTTCCAACCGGAGGAACCATACCTTATCATTACAGCTGGACTGGAGGCTGCACAAGTCAAGTATTTTCGAACCTTTGCCCAAATTCATATTCAGTTACACTTACAGATGCATGGGGATGCACAGCCAATGCAGATACGGCCATTACCGAGCCGCCTATTTTATCGACCTCCATCGTGAATCCTATGCAGGTTAGCTGCTACGGAGTTTGCGACGGCAGTGTTACAGGTTATGTTTCTGGAGGTAAACCGGGTTATACTTATTCATGGAACACTGTTCCGGTCCAAAATACACCTGCAGCAAGCGGTTTGTGTGCTGGATCATATACCTGCACATTTAAAGATGCTAACAATTGTATTGCTACAACATTTTTTTCCGCCGGCACAAGTACCCAGCCAGCACCTGTTATAATTGCTCCTATTCCGAATATTACTATTTGCCCTGGTGACAGCGCAGCCCTTACCGCCTCAGCTTCAGGAGGTAATACAGGCGGATACACTTATTCCTGGGATGCTCCCGGCAATACAGGATTTGCAGCAAGCGCCTCGGTTAAAGTGAGTCCTTCAGCAACTACTACTTATACAGTAAGTGCGGCAGATGTTTTACATAGCTGCCCTTCCACACCTGCCACAGTTACTGTTATTATTTATCCTCCATTAATAATAAGCGCTGCAAGTACTGCATCAATCTGCCGCAGCGATTCAGCACAGCTTTCTGCCATGGCAGGAAGCGGCAATGGCGGTCCATATTCTTATTCATGGTCTCCTTCGTCCGGTTTAAACGATACTGTAATTAGTAATCCTATGGCTGCACCTATAGCTTCTACTACTTATACTGTAACAGTCAACGATGGCTGCAGCTCTCCGGTTTTTGATACAGTTACTGTTATCGTTTACCAGAAGGCAGTTGTTTATGCAGGAATTGATCAAACTATATGTAAAGGCAATACATTACTTTTGGCTGCCAGCATTGGAGGAACAGCATCAAGCGGGACATGGAGCGGAGGAACAGGATTATTTACTCCGGATAATACAAACCCTACTGCCGCTTATTCACCCAGTTCTTTTGAAGAAACTTCTGGTACAGCAACACTAACTTATACTACCGATGATCCTTATGGTCCCTGCCCATCTGTAAATGATCAAATGTTAATTACAATAAATCAACTTCCAACAGTAAATGCAGGATCGGAACAGTATGGATGCTCTGGAGCGGGCCTTCAGCTTGCCGGTGCAATAGGCGGTGCGGCTTCAACCGGAACATGGAGCGGCGGAAGCGGAACTTATTTACCGGACAGTACCGCTTTAAATGCCATATACACAGCAAGTGCGGCAGAATTTGATGCTGGTTCCGCTACATTAACATTAACAACAGACGATCCTCCTGGTCCATGCGGAGCTTCTGCATCGTTTGTTACATTTCACTTTTTTAAAAACCCTGTGATTAATTTCTCCGGCGACAGTTCTATCGGCTGCCCTATACGCTGTGTTAACTTTGCTGATTCAACTGTAATAGGAGGCGGAAGTATGATTGCATCCTGGAATTGGGATTTTGGAGATAACACCTCCAACTCTGCAGTCCAAAACCCTTCACATTGTTTTTTAATACCAGGTTTTTATGATGTAAAATTAACGGCTGTTTCAAATAATGGCTGTTCTTCATCACATACTAAAACTCATTTAGTACAGGTTTTCGATGCGCCTACGGCAGCGTTTACCCTTAGCCCAACCCCTGCAACAGTGCTGGATCCCAGAATAACAATGGATAATGAATCTTCTTCAGATGTTAATTATTGGTTCTGGGATTTCGGCGACGGGGCTAAACTGGCATCGACTGATTCCTGTCCAACACATATGTACCAAAGTAAAGCAGAAGGACTCTATACGGTCACTTTGATTGTTGAAAATGCATACGGGTGTTATGATACAACAACAAATGATATATTTATCGGATCGGAATTTACTTTCTTCATCCCTAATTCATTCAGCCCTAATGGAGATGGTATTAATGATTACTTTTTCGGTTCGGGTATGGGTATATTAAATTATTATTTGCGGATATTCGACCGATGGGGAAATATTATTTTCAACAGCAGGGATTTGAATGAAAAATGGGATGGGAAAGCTGATTTTGGTAATAAGATTTCGCAGAAAGAAGTTTATGTTTGGAAAGTTGAACTTACTGATGTTTATAATGTAAAACACAAATATATCGGAACAGTAACTTTGATAAAATAAAATTACAGATTAGAGAATTGAGAAGGCATTTAGTTAATGGATAAAAATTAAAATTTGAAATGATATAACTAAAGCTGAAAACACGATATTGAATATGAATTTAGTAATGACTATATTTAACGAAATATTTTACTCTGAATCTAATAACTAAAATATATTACTTATGCTGTATTTAAAAACTGCAAAAAGAAATTAGTAATGGAAGTACTTAACAAAATCTCGAACCTCAAATCTCATATTTCAAATCTATTTTATTGTTTTGTTTCAATTTCTCTTTTCATTGGTATAAACTCAGCTAATGCTCAGCTGACATTTAATAACACACAAACAGCTCAGCAGTTAGCCCAGATGCTTGCCGGACCAGGGGTTTCTGTCAGCAACGCGGTTATCAATTGCGCTCCTAACGGAATAGGTTCTTTCAGCGGAAGCTCAGGCATAAATATGTCGAATGGAATTATTCTTACTTCCGGCAGTACATCTGTTGCTTCACCTAACACCAGCAGTTCATCAGCAGGCACCTGTAATAACACTCCAGGCGACAACCAATTAAATTCTATAGCTGGCGCTACCACTTTTGATGCATGTGCTTTAGAATTTGATATAATTCCATTATGTGATACGCTGAAATTTAAATATGTTTTTGGATCTGAAGAATATCCGGAATATGTGAATACGTCATATAATGATGCCTTTGCTTTTTTTATCAGCGGCCCCGGAATTACAGGACAGCAGAATATCGCTGTTGTTCCTGGCACAACTTCTCCGGTAACAATAAATAGTATAAACAGCGGCAACAATTCTCAATATTATATTACAAATTCAGGATCCACTATTGAATATGACGGATATACGACAGTTTTAACCGCCTGGGCTGCTGTTCAACCTTGCCAAACTTATCATTTGCGTATTGTTATTGTTGACGGAGGCGACTGCATTTATGATTCAGGAATATTTCTGCAAGCCGGGAGTTTGCAGTGTTTACCTGTTAAATCAATTACCGGTGCTCAAAATGGAATTGAAGGGTGTCAGGATGGGATTTTCAAATTTTGCCACTCGGATTCTTTATCAGCTCTCACCTTCAATTATACAGTTGCCGGAACGGCAGTCAATGGAACAGATTATAATAATATAAGCAATTCTATCATAATTCCGGCAGGCCAGTCATGTATTTCACTCCCAATAATTCTGGTCTCTGACGGATTAGCTGAGCCAGGAGAAACCATCAAGCTTATTTATCAACTGGGAGCCTGCCCGGTAATGGACACTGCATTTATAACAATAACAGACAGTCCTCTTATTAATGCCGGACCTGATACAGTATTCTGTTCAGGAGGAAGCGCAACAATAGGCATTCCGCCTGTTACAGGGACATCGTATTCATGGTCGCCTGCCATGGGTTTAAGCAATGCTGCGGTATCAAATCCGTCCGTAACACTTACAAATGGAAGTCCGGCACCTATTACTTCAGATTATATATTAACCGCATCAATCGGCGGATGTATTTCATCAGATACAGTAGAAGTAACAGTTAATTCACTGCCGGTTGTGAATGCGGGCCCGGATCAAACAATATGCGGAGGCACAGCTGTGTTAGCCGGTTCTATTACTGGCGGTGATACTTCAGCAATCTGGAGCGGAGGGCTGGGGGTGTTTGGCCCCAATAATACAACATTAAACTGTACATATACTCCCAGCACTGCTGAAATAGCATCAGGAAGCATAACTTTAATATTAACATCCAATGCACTTCCAGGAGCCTGTCCATCTGCAGCTGACCAAACTGTAATATTATTTGGTCCGCAAGCTACTGTTTCTGCTGGATCTGATCAAACAATCTGTTCCGGAAATACGGCCGTTTTGGCAGCTGCAATAGGAGGTTCAGCAACTGCCGGTATTTGGAGCGGGGGCTCAGGAACATATAATCCTGATAATGCTGATCCTGCCGCTGTTTATACTCCAAGTGCTGCTGAGGCTGCGGCAGGAACTGTTACATTGACCTATACAGCTAATGATCCAACAGGCACATGTATTCCTGTGGGCGACCAAATGGCAATAACAATAATGCAATTACCAACTGCAAATGCAGGATCTGCACAATATGTTTGTTCCGGATCAAGCATAACACTAGCAGGTTCAATTGGAGGCTCTGCATCAAGCGGTACATGGAGCGGAGGCTCAGGAACGTTTTCGCCAAATAACATGACATTAAATGCTGTTTATACTCCGAGTGCAGCTGAATATACTGCAGATTCAATTGTGTTAACATTAACAACTAATGATCCTGCAGGCCCTTGCGCTTTTTCTACATCCATTGTTACGCTGCATTTTCTGGAAGGCCCTTTGGTGGATTTTGCGGCCGACACTTCTGCCGGATGTCCTATACACTGCACCAACTTTACTAATTTATCATTAATTGGAAGCGGATCTGCCATAACATCTTGGCAATGGGATTTTGGGGATGGAAGTCCTGGATCAGCTTTAGGTAATCCATTACATTGTTTTTCAGAAACAGGTTTTTATGATATTAAATTAATTGCAACGGCAAACAATGGCTGTACATCATATCTGACAAGGACTCATTTGATTCAGGTTTACAGTTTCCCTAATGCTGGATTCAGCTCAACTCCAAACCCTGCCTCCGTGCTTTATCCAACTATTACCTTCAGCAGCCAATCTTCATCGGATGTAAATTATTGGAATTGGGATTTTGGCGACAATACCAATTCAGCAACCGGCATATCAAATCCTACTCACGACTATCCAAATAACATAACAGACAGTTATCTTGTTACACTGGTTGTGCATAATGCAGAGGGCTGCTATGATACCATTTCACACGAAATTATTATTGAACCTGAATTCAGCTTCTTTATACCAAATTCCTTTTCACCAAATAACGATGGAATAAATGATTATTTTTTCGGCTCCGGTGTTGGAATTATAAAATATGATATTTGGATATTTGACAGGTGGGGAAATATGATTTTTCATGGGAAAGAGTTAACTGAAAAATGGAACGGCAAAGCAAAGGCAGGAGCAGATCCGGCACAAACGGATGTTTATGTTTGGAAAGTACAGCTTACTGATATATTTAACAAGATTCACAATTATATTGGAACTGTAACTTTAGTGAAATAAGAATGATATTCTCAATATTGCAGGAATCAAATTAATTGTTCTGGATAATTAGAAACTTAAACGATACAGGCATTAAGATCAATTCACCATTCGCTGGCTTACAGCCTCATATAAAATGATTCCTGCAGCAACTGATACATTCAATGAACCTATTTCACCCATCAAAGGTATTTTAGCCTTTGCATCGGATTTTTGCAAATATTCATTTAAAATCCCATCTTCTTCTGAACCCATAATGATTGCAGTTGGCACTGTAAAATCAATTTGGAAATAATAATCATTAGTTTTTTCTGTACACGCTACAATCTGTACACCGCATTCTTTTAAAAAATCAATTACGTTTTTCAAGTTTTCTTCGCGGCACACAGAAATTTTATGCAGAGCACCGGCAGAAGTTTTAATTGCATCAGAATTAATTTGTGCGGCCCCATGGGCAGGAATAATTATGGCATCAACACCAGAACATTCAGCAGTACGGGCAATTGCACCAAAATTACGCACATCGGTAATTCTATCTAAAATCAAAAGTAAAGGAGCCTTCCCTCTTTCGATAATAGCCGGCAGTATATTTTTAATTTTATGATATGTAATTGATGAAATATACCCAGCAGCACCCTGATGATTTTTTGTTGTAAGCCTGTTAAGCTTTTCAACCGGAACATATTGGAAAGCAATATTATGCTGTTTTAAAACGCCCATCAGTTCACTGAATAATTCGCCTTTTAAACCGG
>CAISYK010001168.1 GCA_903889605.1 uncultured Bacteroidota bacterium | reverse complement strand
TGTTTTATGCATTAAATAATTTTTAATTGTAACCTGATTTTGATTATTGAAATATATATAAATGTGAAAAAGGTTTTTCTTTTTAGCTTACATCTTCTTTAATAAAGAAAGGCGCGGGCTATATGCTTTTATTCTTCCGTATGGAAAAGGATTTTCGCTGCAATCCATAAATACCATAATCGATGAAATGCAGTTTATAACATTTTAATTTTACATCTATTTGTAAAATTTTGTGCCATTGCACTTTTCAGCAAGGTATTTTAAGTTTTGTTTGTTTAAGAAATTTTTGCAGAAAAGTAAAAATCAGATACCTTTGGAAAACTATCTGAATTATTGCGGATATTTTTGATGAATCAAATTGGGGAATTTACAGTTTACGCTAATAAGCAATTATGTTTAGATTAATATTCAGATTACAAGGGTGGAAAATAACTAAGTATCTTCCTGATGAAATAAAAAAATGTGTTCTTGTTACTGCTCCTCATACAAGTAATTGGGATTTTGTGATAGGTATGGCAGCTATGCGGATAATGAAACTTTCGGCGCATTATACCATAAAAAAAGAGTGGCTGCGCTTTCCATTTAAAAGGATACTGCTTTCAATGGGAGCTATTCCCATTGACCGCACTAAAAGGAATATCATTGGAGAAAAGAAAAGCACTGTTGATTTGATAGTTGAGTTATTTAATACGCATAATGAAATACGTTTAATTATCCCTCCCGAAGGAACACGTTCCCGCGTAGAAAAATGGAAGACTGGTTTTTATTATGTGGCTTTACAAGCCAAAGTTCCAATTGCTTTAGGATATATTGATTTTGAAAAAAGGGAATGCGGTATTGGTCTATTGATTTATCCCAGCGGTGATTTTAATGCAGATATGAAACTGATCATGGATTTTTATAGAAATGTAAAAGGCAAAAATCCGGAAAATTTTGCTTTAGATTCAGAATTCAGTTAATTAATTATGGCGGCAGATTTTTAAGCAAAAGAATTTATCAGTATGCACCCTTCATTCATATTTTGAGTGCTGTAAATTAAGAGCCGGCAGGATTAATTTCCTGCTGGTTTTTTTATGCAATTTTTAAAAGCAGGTTGCCATCAATACCTAAAATTTGGTTCATAGCCTTTAAAAATGATATGCTGGGTTTTCTCTTATTGTGCATTATTTCTGAAAGTTTGGTATCAGTTGTATTCAGCATTTTTGCAAGGTCTTTTTGCTTTAATTTATTCTCAAACATTTTTAACTCAATTAATCCCTGCACAGTTTGAGGCAAAGGAATGGTATAGTGCATATCCTCATATCTTTTTACTATTTTGGTGTATTTATCAAGTTCTGCCCCTTCTTTTTTTGTAAGATGCTCAAACCCTCCCTTTTTAGTTACAATAGCCAATAAATCATTCATTCTGTTTTCTGCTGTTATAAACTCCTTTTTTGCTATTTCCTTTTCCATTGCTATATTATTTTACAATCAATTTTATCATATTCTTTATGAGTTCCAACAAACCGAATGTATAAAGTCCTTTTGCTAAAATGTATCATTGCTACAATCCTGTATTTATTACCTGCGATATTAAAAACAAACCTTTCATTTCCAACACTATCAACACTATTAAAAGTTTGTTTTATGTTGTGAAAATCCTGCCAGTCACTCAATAATACTTCGTTATACCATCTTAGTAAAGGTTCTTTTGCTTTACTATCAGTTTCATAAAAGTTTATTATTTTGGTTTTTGTAATTATAACCATACAACAAAGGTAATCCTTAACTTATTAAAAACAAAATTTAATTATCAAAAACAAAAAAATATACCAATCTGTGGATGCATATGGAGGCTCATTGGAAACCCAAAAACAGCTAATGTGATACTTAAAAACATATTGATAAGAAAAGGTAGTAAAGGAAATAGCAAATATGGAGTTAAGTTATTATGATAAAGCTGTTGAAAGTACACTCTAAAGTGACACTCTAACGTGCGGATTATTTGCCTGTTTTGATTTGGATAGGAATATTTTTGGGACTGCCGGTTTTAACCCCAAATGCATTAGGATTTCCCCATACCCAAAGACTATTGTCTGTTTTTAGACCAATATTATTGTTGGTCGCTGCGGAAATGGCTCTCCATTTATCTTTTCCTATTTGCACTGGAATGTCTTTGCTTGCAGACGTTCCATCTCCTAATTGTCCGTTTTGATTATCACCCCATGCCCAAAGAGATTTGTCAGACTTAATAGCTAAGGTATGGTTCCATGAAGCAGATACATCAATCCATTTGGACATTTTCTTAATTTGGAAAGGCGATTTTCTGTTTGCAAAAGTACCATCTCCTAAAAAACCCGTTATATTATTTCCCCACCTGTCATCAAAACTCAATTATGACTTGGTTTATAGCTGTATTTTTAATAGGTATTAACTAATAGGTGTTAATAAATACTGAAAACAGACTTATTTAATGGTTAGTATTTAAAATAAATTTGTCCTATAAAACAAAGGGAAATAAAAAACCCCAATCGTAAGTTGGGGTTTTAAATAAAAAGTTTCCTTAGCTTCACTGTATATATTTGCAGTTCTAGGAGCGTGGTACACAGGTATATGAAATCTGATTTTGGCAAATGAGCCACTCTGGTTCAAAAACTTTTCTCTGAATTAAGAAGCGCAACAAAAAAAGTTGTGCTTTTTAACATTACAAATTTCAGATATTAATCTTTTCTTATTACTTGCTTCTCATTTTAGTTTCAACCGACTTTTTAACAAACTTTTACTTGTATTTATTGGGGTTTTACCATTATAAGGGTAAAAGTCGTTATCCATTTAGCACGTTCTATGCTTTGGTTTATCCAAGTTGAATATCCTTTAATCCCAAATTCTTTATGCAGTTCCTTATTCAGGACTAAGTAATACGGGTATATCACAAGCGTTCCAAAGTACAAACTGCTATTATACGATTTAGATAAGAAATACCCTTAAAAAAGGTTTTTGCGTATTATTGCAAATTTCAAAACTTCCTGCTTAATGATGTTTTAGAGGGTAGTCCGTATGCACATTATATGTGCATAAAAAAATGGCTTCAAACAATCTGTCTGAAACCATTGATTTCTCTTGCTCCTTCTGCTGGACTTGAACCAGCGACCCTCTGATTAACAGTAAGTCCTTACTACTTACTGGTATTGGGTTCTATGGAATCATACCTTTATTTGCATTTAATTTGCATGTGAAAGCTGGTTAATAATATATTTAACTATAAAAGAAGTTATAGGTTACTCACCAAATATACCCTCAAGCATCTATAAAATATCTGCTTGTGGTTTTTTAGGTTCTTCTGGTACTTGATTCTGAGTTTTAAGCATGTGACGTTCCTTCAATAGTTGATATAACTTCTGGTATTCCTTTTGTTTCATCACTGGTAATGGTTGGTTCCATTTCTCCTTGAGTGTCATTTCCTTCATAATATAACAGGTTTTATTATATTGATTAATACTAATAATTATCTAGCATGATATTTATCCATTATTTGCATGTAATAATAAATGGATTTACTAATTATACTTTGAGGATTTATTTCTTGTAGTAGAAAGATTATATTCAACAATCCCTACCTCCATTTTTCCAAAATCTTCCCTGTCATGTAACCATTTGTTTTTCCCAATAGGTGATGGTAATGAAACCTCAATTTCTATATCAGATTCATCATTATTGGATTCCAATATTATATGTCCCGGATTTTTATATGCAGGTGGATTTTTTAACAATAAATGTAAAATAATTATTGCCAAAGGTATTCCTGCAAAAATTAGGATGTATAATATTGGTTCCATAATGATTTGTATAGTTGACTTATAACAAATTGATTTATTGTTTATCAAAATTAGGGAATGAAAGTTTTACCTGAATATATTTATCTGAATTTTATTTACATTCATTCCAACTCAATTAATCATTTCAGTTTACATTCAAACACTTTTAATAATCTAACCTCTTCATGGATGTATTCTTTACTACTAATAATTTCATGATTAGCACTAAGTAAAGACTTGACAATATTTTCAGATTTCTGTCTCATAAGTGAAATATAGTCTGTACTGCAGGTTTTTAACTTCTCTTTAAACTTGGAAATTATTAATGGTTCAACTGCAACTGATATTGAAGTCAAGTTCTTGTAATTCATTGTTCTGAATGCCCAATCATTTATCCATACAGCCTTATATGATTCATCATTTTCTGCTGAAACATATTTAACTGTGGCATCCTGGGAGTTCCTTAATAATTCAAATACTTCATCTTCTTCTACTACAGGAAATTGTACAATTTTTAAATTTTGTAAATGAACTATTGGTTTGATAGATTTTATTGGATTACCCCAAAGTATAAGTGTTTCAAGACTATCCAGTTTTGACAATGCACTTAAATCAGAAATTGAATGCCTGTGAAAGTCAATGTATTTAAGGTTTGTAAGTGCTTCAAGTGGTTGTAAGTTTTTTATTGAACCAGTACAAGCACAATTAATACTGATCTTTTCAAGGTTTTTACATTTCTTTAAAAATTCCAGATTACCATCAAAACCATGTTCGTTGTAATAGATATATGAAAATCTTTCATAGTCTGACATCTGCATCATTGTGGGTATTGGGGATAGCTGGCCTCCAATTTGGTGCTGAATATCTGCAATACCATTATAACTAAATGGGTCTTCATCTGTGATTTTTTCATGGATTGCTTTAATGTCATTAAAGCTGTATCCCTTATTGATCCAGTTCCAGTGGTAGGAAATTATATCTTCTTGTTTTGTGTTTATCATATTAATTTGTGAATTATACAGGTTAAAATTATTTTAAATTTATGAGAATACCGGATATATATAAATAATAAAATAGGAGGCCGGTTTTTACCTCCTATTTTAACTAATACTCTGATGGTAACATCACAACTCCATCATTGAGGTAGAGAGTTACCCCTTCTTGAATTGGAAAATCAGAATAAGAAATCCTTTGGAATGCAAGTTGCTTTTTATTACCATCTTCTGCAACTATGTTCCAACCTTTTTTACCAATATTTTTAAGTATCCAAACCTGAAATGGTTCCCTGTGCAGTTTATACTGGTATGAGCAAATGAGATCATATAACCAAAAACACTTAGCCTTTTCACGTAGGTATTGGCATCCATCTGTAAGCAATAGATTATGTCTGCCTATTGTTTGGTGTTCATAATAGTGTTCTGTACCTGTGAACTGCTCTAAGTTTAACTTTAGTTCTTCCTGATTAATTGTTTGTGCCATAATATATGTTTTTTAGTTTGTTATTAAATAGGACTATCCTATTCATTCAGTAATATGTCACAGATAAAAGAAGTTATAAGAAACATGAAATTTATGTTGGAAGTTTTTTCAACTGAACAACATAAATTTTATGGAGCCTGCTGGCAGAGCACATGCAGTATTTAATAATGTCTATATTATGTCTACTGAAACTTTGGTGGGAGGTATTTATGGGTATTTCACCCATGAACCGACCTATGTGAGGAGCAACAGGTGTAGTGAATACCATAAAGACTATTGCACCATTTCAGTGCAATAAAAACAGACATATTATGAACCCTGTTGTGGATAACACAAAGGCTGTGTGATTAGGGGCTTTGTGGGAAGGTAAGCCTGTAGCCAAAGTTGAGAAGGCATATAGACATTGGGTCTGGGGCGTAGCAGGGTACAAATCTTGACCAATGCTACAATCTCCATCTGCCTAGCATCCCAGATATAACAGTGAATACAAGGCTTGTGTGTGTGTATGAACGTCATAAATTATAAATTACCTTACCAAAAGGGTATTAAAAAAGGTAATTTGTAATTTATTCCATATAATACTAGCACACAGTAAGGTATATAAAACATACAGTACTTGTGTGGTTGTTGGAGAATTGACTCTTTTATTTTTAGTATATCCAGCCGGGTGGGTTGTATTGTGTGATGTAAGGCTGGTTAATAATAAAATATAAATGGGTCAATGTGTGTATTTGTAGGAGATTGAAAGCTTTTTAAAAATGCTAAAAACATATATTTCATAACATTTTTTATGTGCTTTCAATGTGGGTTGGTTGGTATACAGCATTTGTTTTTTAGACTTTATTTGCCCATCTATGAAGGCTTGTGGGTTGTGAGGCAAATAAAATGACTAAAAAAATGTGGGTGTGTGTTAGGTTTTTGTGGATGGGGCTGGTGTGAAGTAAACAATATTGTAAAAAATTATAAATGATGTAATAACATACTATTTATTAAAATTTACAACTGCCTTTTCAATATATAATGAGGCAAACTAATCAGTTTTTTTATTTTCATATTCAGTAATTTTTAATTCTAATTTTGAAATTTCACTTTTTAGTTTATTGTTTTCCTCCCAAT
>CAISYK010001167.1 GCA_903889605.1 uncultured Bacteroidota bacterium | reverse complement strand
TCTTGAAATTGCAGTTGTTTCTATCATTTATCAATCTAATTTTTAAACGGTAAGCTAAACCAAGCTTATAATTTTGTTGGTTTAATTAATTATTATTTTTTGAATTGCATGCATTAAGTTGATTTCAAGTATGTTGCAAGTATAAAGAATATAAATATATTATACAAATGTCTTTGATGAATTTTGTAACAAGATAATTGCCGGACAATCAGGAATTTATAGGAGAGTTCCTCGTCTTATTTCACCAGTGTAACCGTTCCAATATAATTGTGCTTTTTTTCAAATACATCAGTAAGCTGAACTTTCCAGATATATACATCCATCTGGGCAATATCTTTTCCATAATTAGCTTTACCGTCCCATTTATCATTCAAACTGGTGCCATGAAAAATCAGATTTCCCCAACGATCGAATATCCATAAATCATATACGATTATTCCGATACCTGAGCCAAAGAAATAATCATTAACTCCGTCGGCATTAGGCGTAAACGCATTAGGAATATAAAATACGAAGTCTGGGCCTATGTCTATAGTTTGGTATGCCGTATCAAAACAGCCGTATTGGGTTGATACGATCAGTCCAATCGTGTATGTCCCGATAACGGCAGCATAAGTATGCGGTTCAGGAGCCTGCATCAATGAAGTATGAGAATCTCCTAAATCCCAATTCCAAAAATCAGCACCAACAGACGAATTAATTAACTCAAAAACTGGATTTATTAATGTAGTAGCTTTAGGGTCAGTAACAAAGTCAGCAACGGGATTGGGATAAACTGTTATATAATTATTTTTATTTAAAGTATTAACACATCCGCTGTCGGAAGTAACTGTTAATGTTATCTTAAAAGAAATCGGAGAAAATACTGAGTCATTGATATAACAATGATCAAAAGTCGGGGTGTTGGTTTCGGGGCTTCCGTCACCCACATTCCATGTCCAATGAATGTTATTTCCTAATGTAATAGAGGATGAATCCTGAAAAGAAATACATAAAGGTTCGCAGCCGGTTAATTTGTTTACTGTAAAATTTACAGTGGGATTTGGGTTTATGGTTACCGTTTTAGTTATTGAATCTGAGCATCCGAAATTGGAAACAGCGGTAAGTTTGATATGATAAGTATCGGCTGAATCATAAAGGTGAGAAATGACATTTTGATATGTGCTTATTGGACTTCCGTCATCTAAATCCCACCTCCATAATTGTATATAGTCGGGCAGAGGAATTGTTGTTAAGTCATAAAAGCTGATACTTGTTCCATCACATATTCCAACAGGAGTAGGATTTGAGTGAAAATCTACAACAGGCAGCGGGTGGACTAAAACAGTTTTTTTTATTGTGTCTTTGCATCCATTGGCTGTTTCTGCAATCAGGGTAGTAATAAATGTTCCGTCATTCGGAAAAATATGTGTTGGGTTTTGTAATGTATTTAACAATGAGTTATCTCCAAAATCCCAAGACCACCCAGATATAGTCTGATTTAAAACATGGGAAGCATCGCTGTAACTGCTTTCCTGATGTAAACATGCGCTGTCGGCGGTGAATAGTGCATGAGGCAGTGTTACGCTAACATTAATGCCGGCAGTATCAATACAACCATTAATATCAGTTACAATAACATTATAAGTTTTGTCTGCCGTATCATTTGCATTATATGGGTTATTTACTGAAAGCATTGTGCTGAATGCTGAGTCATACCATTGATAAGTAATTCCGCCTGTTCCGGTCATCGGTACTGATTTGTACTTACACTTCGTAAAATCAAGACCTGCTGATGCTATTGGCGGCGGATCCACAACAAGTGTTTTTACAGTATTCTGAATAACTCCTCCGCAGTTAAGCGACAGTGTGATGTGATAGGTGCCGGCGGTCGTAAAATTATAATAAGTGGTGTCGCCATGTGATGTTACAGGACCAACAACTTGATTAGTTATAGTATCTGCAATTGTAACAGTTTGAGGCGAACATCTTATTGCTTTGCTGTAAACAGACATAGATTCATTCATGCATATTTTATTTGTACTTATTTCAAAAACAGGCACACAGTTATAACAATTATCTGTCATTGCCCCGGCAGTTGCCAATACAGATATTCCTCCTGAACCGTAAGCAAACTCAAAGTATGACGCCGTGGTAAACGTCGGCGAAATAACAGCAGCAGTAATAGGATGAGGTGTAAAAACAGGTGCAATGAGAGGCAGATAATTGCAGTTAGGGAGATTTCCCATTGAATCAGTTTTCACAAAAAGAGCTTCATAATCAACCGGAGGATACAATGTTTCGCCTGAAAATACTATTCCTTTATCAACATCTTCGTTTATGCCCCATCCTTTTGAATAGAGATTAAAAGTAAGATTCCTGGACCATACCGGTGTTAAATTGGCTGCAACCTTATTAACTAAGGCAAAAACATCGCCGTTAGTTTCATTAGTAAAACCTGTTTGGACAATACCTCCGTTTGCAAGCTCAGTAATACCTCTCGCTCTGTCATCATTGCCGTTTTTATCAATGGTGGTACAGTTTATAACATTTCCATTAGCATCGGCTTTAATAATTACACAATCGTAATTGCTCCCCGGTTTTGTTGATCCTGATATTAAAAAGCCGCCGTCATGGGTGATTTTCCCAGATACATCCCAATCTAAACCATCATAAGCGGCAATATCATATTCTTTGCTCCATAAAATAGCTCCGGCAGAAGAAAGCCGCATAGCAAAAAAATTGTTGTTTGGACCATTTCCATAAGATCCTAAGAGTAAAACATCGCCGTTGCTGAATTCTTCAACATAATTGGCGTATGAGTATAATCCTGCCAAAGAAGGGAATGCGTGATCCCAAATAATACTGCCGTCTATTTTACTAACTTTTGCTAAGTATGGTTTTTTGGGTTCGGCATCAACATACCCGCAGACCAAATATCCATCAGAAGCTTCGGCAGCGCATGTTCCCTGGGCATCTCTGTATTTTCTGTAAATATTAAACCAGTTTAAAGCATTCCCGTTAAAGTCAACTAAGGAGAGAAAAAGACTTAGAGTATCGTTGACAAGATTCCATGAGCGCTGAACCGAGCCGGTCATAAGATATTTATGGTCTGATGTTTCCTTTACATACCTTCCTCCGCAGCTTCTCACTCTAGGCTGGGGGCCGATAAATTCGAATTTCAGCTCTTTTGACATATTTCCGCACTTGTCAATTTTAGAAATGTAAAAATAGCAATAGACATCAGCCTGTATTATATACTGCTTATCCTGCCCAACCATTACATATCCGCTGTCGTATGTTGGTGTAAGCGACATACCGAAATTAAGAGCATTTACCTGTGCGGTTTTTAAATAAGTTAAAGGCTGTGCAGCTAAAGAACCGCAGAAGAAGCATATCCAAAGAAAACTAAAAAAGTTGAGAACCTTTTCAGCAATATCACCCTTTTTTTTAAGTAAAGATATTGTCATAGGATTTCTAATTTATTATTTCTGATTGAACTGCCAAAATTTCGGATTGAAGTTGTTAATTTTTTCAGATTAAATTCTAAAAAATGTAAAACAAATCCGCAGCAATCGATTTATTGTTTATTCTCTTTTTTGTAAACCTCACGGCCATCTATCTGAATTGATTCGATAATATGTAATGGGAATTCAGACTCTTTCACAAAAATTTTTATTATGCTGTCTTTATTGCAAAGCAGAGGGTTGGATGTTAGGAATTCTGCCGAACCATAACCGGGAGCTACCTTCCAGTCGCTTATTTCATTAGTACGCTGAATGAATGTTCTCTTTATTTTCATGCTGAGATTGGGACAC
>CAISYK010001166.1 GCA_903889605.1 uncultured Bacteroidota bacterium | reverse complement strand
TGTTTTTTCACAACGTTTATTCTTTGATTTTTGGGATGATTTAACAATTTAAAACAGCAATTTTATAAATTTGGCTTCTATACAACATGCAATAAGCAAAAATTGATCCAAGCATATATTTTTCTTTAATGCTTTGTTTATCGGTATTTAGTATTTTATTGACAATTTGTTATTCAGCAAAAATGAAAAATCAGGATTCAAACAAAACAATAATGATTATTTATGATGACTTCTGAATAGAAAAACAATAAAAAATCTGCTGTAAGAAATGGGAAGAATTAAAATATTTCAGCAATTCAACAAATCAATAATTCACTAATTCAACATTTCAACATTTTTTTTAGTTAGTTTTGAATCTTTAAAATTGTATTCTAAACACAAAAATAGTTTTAAAATTGTATAAATTTCCTTTAAAAGTACTTTTTTTCCTCGTTTGTTTGTTAATAACTGCAGCAAACCTAACTGCCCGTCCTTGTGATTACAAAGGGCAGGAGAGTCAGCGCACCAGGACGAATGAGAGAATTTATTCATTATGGAATGCATGCCAAACAGACAGTATAGTTAAGCATGACTCCTCCCCTCTTGGTAAGCTGGAAGGAACTTTTTTACTGAAAGGCGACACCATAATTACCCCAGTTCAGGACAACTCATTTTTAAAAGAAAAAATAACCTACAGTGCCGGTGATTCTTTGGTGCTGGATATGGCTAATCAAAAGGCTTACCTATACAATACCGCAATTGTAATATACGAAGATATGAAACTGGAGGCGGGCTATATTGAGTTGGATTTCGGCAAAAACACATTATATTCAAGAGGAATAAAAGATAGTATAGGGAACACGATTCAAAAACCTATTTCAAATCAAAACGGAGAAAAATTTAATGCAGGAGAAATTACATACAACTTTAAGACAAAAAAAGGGAAAATAAGAGATGTTATCACTCAGCAGGGTGATGGATATATCCACGGGCGGGATATAAAAAAAGACAGCAGTAATGTTTATTATGTTGCGCATGGAAAATATACCACCTGCGATTTAGAACATCCGCATTTTTATATCGGCGCTGCAAAAATAAAAGTTATTCCTAATGATAAAATTATTACAGGGCCGGCTGAATTATACATTGCAGATATCCCCACTCCTTTAATACTTCCTTTTGGTTATTTTCCGAATAAAAAAGGACGAGCTTCAGGAATCCTTATGCCTACTTACGGCGAATCAAATCAATGGGGATTCTTTTTAAAGGACGGCGGTTTTTATTTTGGAACAAACGAATATCTTGATTTGGCATTGCGCGGTGATATTTATTCCAACGGGAGTTTTGGGGCTAAAGCAAACAGCAACTATAACAATCGTTACCATTATAACGGTGACGTAAACCTCAGCTATTCTGAGATTATAGAAGGAGACCTTAATTTACCAAATTCCTCAAAAAGCAAAGTATTTTTTTTACAATGGCGCCATGCTCAAGACCCCAAGGCTAATCCGGCCAGCCGTTTTTCAGCAAATGTAAATGCAG
>CAISYK010001165.1 GCA_903889605.1 uncultured Bacteroidota bacterium | reverse complement strand
TTTGGAGAAAAAGCAAAAGAGCTGTCAGGTTTGATAAGTGACTTTTTTACAGAACCAGGTATTTTTGAAAAAATAGTCAATAATGAAGATTCCTCCCTTGCGAAACTTCAGAATCATATTCTTGATGACACAAAAAGCTATCATTTCACCGATGAAAGTTCTATTCAGATTAATTCCTGCTATACGCCTGGCAGAGAGGTTGAATGCCTCTATAATTATCTACTTGATCTTTTTGAGAAGGATAAAACAATGAAACCCGGAGATGTCCTTATTATTGCAACAGATATTGACAAGTATGCTCCTCTGGTAAAAGCTGTTTTCAGAAATGCACCCGTGAAATTACCTTTTAGAGTTTCAGGTGCGGCCAAAAACAGTGAAGACTCAATGACGTCGGCAATTGAGATGATAATGAGGTTTACAGAGGAGGATCTTACTTCAGAAAAGGTGGTAAGCATTCTGGAGCAAGACAGGATAAGGAAGTGTTATCGCATAAATGACACTGACTACATCCGCTCTGTAGTCAAAAACGCCAACATCAGATTCGGGCAAAGTAACAGTATTGATGACGACACAAAATATGTCAGCTGGGAATACGGACTGGAGAAGATACTTCTTGGATATGCCATGTTAACCGCAAATGAATTTCCGGCAAGTGACAATACTATGCTTTACCCTTACCGCGATGCTGAAGCATCTGCAAGCCACGATCTTTTTAGATTAAAGGCTTTTGTGGAAAAACTAAAATGGGTCATCGATGAGAAAGGCAAAAAAAGGAATATGACTGATTGGAAGAGCTTCATTTTAGATGTCGTGGACAATATGGTTTGGCACGATGACTTTAATAAGAAGGACAGGGAAGATTATGCGTCCATTAACAGATCACTATCATATATCCATGAAATTGAGAGCAATGAAGCTGTTCCTTTTGAAGTTTTTCTTAATGAACTCGATTCAAAACTGTTCAGGGATACCCGTGAAATGCACCTCAACACAGGTAATATTACTGTTTCAGCTCCAATACATGTGAGAGGGATACCATTCAAAGTGATTTGTTTCCTTGGTCTAGATAATGACATTTTTCCTGCCAGAAACAATTACATGGGATTTGATCTGCTGGGAGAAGAATACAAAAAAGGTGACCGGAATAAAAAGGAGACCGATAAATATCTCTTTCTCGACACAATTCTTTCTGCCAGGCATAAACTATGGCTTAGCTATATCGGACAGAGCATAAAGAACAATAAAGAGATACCTCCATCGATAGTAATAGATATCCTATCCGATTACTTTGGAATTGAAAACCTCATTCTGAAACATCCTTTGCATGGATTCAGTGCGTCCTACCAGAAAAATGAAAAAAGGCTGTTTACTTATCTCTACAATGATTCTGAGACGAAATTTGAGCCTGGAGAAAATGAAAACAGAAATAACCTGAACCTTTCAGTCTATAGTTTTGTAAGCTTTTTCGAACACCCGATCGAATGGTATTTCAGGAATATCCTGAAGATAAACTATGATGAAGAAGATGTTGTATTGCCTGAAAATGAACTTTTCACACTC
>CAISYK010001164.1 GCA_903889605.1 uncultured Bacteroidota bacterium | reverse complement strand
TTTTATTATTAAAATTAAAGCCCCCGACAAATTCTTCTTAGAAAAATTTATCGGGGGCTTTTTGAATTGTCTGTTATTTTGAAATTATTCCATTTGTACCATTTTCATTGTGCTGACTTCATCCCCAATTTTCAATTTTAATAAATAAATTCCGGATTTCAGACCATATTCAACAACATTAAATCTGCATTTTACAATTCCGGCTTGTTTTTGTTCATTTAATAGTTCAGCGACATTTTCCCCTAATAAATTATATACTTCTATTTGAACATTGTTTGTGGCAAGGAGCGCAAATTCAATAGCCGTAGACCCTTTGTATGGATTTGGGTAAACCTTCATTTTAATTATTGATGCTGAAGCCTGTGCCACCGAGGTTAATCCTTTAGGAATAGTATCTATCGAACTTGAATCAGCAACAAAATTAAGGTCTATAATAGAAGTGTCGGCAATGGTCACATGAACACGATAGGTAGAATCCATTGGTAACCCGGGAATATTTACATAGATTTTGTAATCACCAAGCGGAACACCTGCGAAAGAATAGTGCCCATCTGCATCGGTTGATGTATGAGCTTTGATGCTGCCCGGGTCACCTTCCAAACCGATCGGTACAGCAGGAATGCCTACCCCGCGGCCATAACCGTCTCCTTCCCAAACCGTTCCGCTTAATATAGCGTTCCCGGTAAGGAAATTTAAATCATCTTCTAGAATTTCAATATTGGCAAAGGATGTATCATTTGCTGTCGTAGTAACAACAAATGCTCCTTCCCAATGGGTTGTATCACCAAAATATGTTGGGGCTGCAAGAGAATAAACAGCATGGTTTGCTACAGCCAATACCTTATAGTTGCCTGTACATACATTCTTAAAAGTATAGCCCCCATTTATTTCAATCATTGTGGTATCTGCCAAATGCATTGCAGCGTTTCCGTCACCAATAGTTTGAGTATATAAACTTACATATCCGTGAGCAACAATGCTTCCGCTGCTTCGCGTAACAAGTCCTGTTATAGTTGAAGTTCCCTCCCGGTATTTTGCAATAAAGATATCAGCTTTGTCAAGATTATTCGGGTCTGAGCATATTCGGGTGGCTATTCCTTGACCCGGGTCAAAATCTACTGTATCTCCAAAACTTCCGGTCAGATAAACATTTTCTGAGTTATCAACAGCGATTCCATAACCTATATCTGCTTTTATGCTTCCCATCCTTTTGGCCCACTTTTCAAATCCGCCGCCATCATATTTAGCGAAAAAGATATCTGCATCTCCGGCACTTGTTAAATTATTGACAACAGACCCTGTTGTTGTATTAAAATTGACAGAGCCTTTAAGTGCACCTGTTAAATATATGTTAGTTGACGGGTCGACAACCATACTATATGACATTACACTGTCGGTCTGACTGCTGCCTCCAATCTGATTTGCGAAGTCCAGAATTTGACTAATCTGATATTTTGCGAAAAATACATCTTGGCCACCAGTTGCGTTTAATGTCACTGCAGCTGAACTACCAACGTCTGGTAAAACCATCGTCCCTTTAAAAACCCCTGTAACGTAAATATAGCTTCCGTCGATTGCAACACCTGTTCCAATAGCAGTATTGTTACTTATGTTATTATCTCCGAGGCTATACCCCCAACCATAACTTCCATCATCGTGATATTTTGCAATAAAAGCGGATTTAAACCCGTTGGCATCAAGGGTTGACCCTTGTCCAAAATCTACACCAAATCCCTGAAAAGAGCCTGTTATAGCAACATACGAATCCGATGCATCAATTGCCGCTGCAATATCTTCGCCGCTGCCGCTAATAACATTCACCCATTTAAAACTTCCATTTGACAAATATTTTGCAAGAAATATATCTTTTCCAACTGCCGTATTTGCAAGAGAATAATCTATACCCGCTAAATCACTAAAAGTGGGTGAAGTACCTTCGGAAAATCCTGTTACATATACAACTGAATCAGATGGAATAACCGCAATGCCCATTCCCGCATCATTACCTGTACTTCCAAAACGTTTAGCCCATATAAAATGTCCGTTTAAATCATATTTTGCAAAAAAGCAATCAGCTCCGCCAGCACTTACGAGAGGATATATAGGAGCGTCAGGATCAAAATCAGCAGTGCCTTCAAACACCCCAGCAACATATACATTTTGAGCAGCATCAACGGAAATACTCAAAATGCCAATAACGGGCGGCAGAACACCTAAATCCAAACTTTTTGCCCAGATACAGTTTCCATCCGCCCCGTATTTTGCGAAAAAATTATCGTATCCGCCATTACTATTTACAAGATGCCCATCATATCCATTTGTCCCAAATGGATTAAAATCGGCACCGGGGTTGCTTGAAAACCCATATTGTCCAGTTACATAAACATTTCCAGCATTATCTACAACAACGCCTTTCCCTAAATCTGGATTTGGTGCAGTAGAATGAATACTTTTGGCCCATGTATAATTTATTTGAGCACCTGCATTATTAGAAGCTAACGCGCTTAACAGCATGCAAAAAATTAGTATGTGTTTTTTCATATCGGAGAGATTTAAGTGTTTGACTGCCAAAGGTAATAAAAAAAAATGTTTGTATTACTTCAAAAAAATATATGTCAGGTAATAATTGAAGGCAAAGGGATAAAAAAATCATCTAATAGTTCAGGGCAGAAACAAAATGTTTTGACGCAAATTTTTCGAATTATTTTTTTGCAATATTATTTATAACATTTGAAATGAAGTTCGCAAATTCGTATCTCGTAATTAATGTGCGAAAGCTAAGCCGTTTTGTTATGATCTTGTTCATCAATATCGGTAACACCGCCTGACACTATAAACTTCATTACTTCTGATGACGAAGCTTCCACTAAGGTGATATGATCTGACGGTACGATTAACAAATTGCCGGAAAATGAATATGACATTGGCATATATACGGCTACCGTTCCTGTTTTAATTTTCAGTTCACTTAGGTCTTCTTGTGTAATAAATCCAAGCTGCTGAATATTATTTTCTTTATTAATAGTAACTAACACAGGTTTGTTAAAGCGTTTTTCACTTCCAACAAACGCTGATATTATATCTTTTACCGAAGAATATAATGTTTTTATTATGGGGGTATGCTCCATTGCATTATCAAACATAATAAACATTGGACGCAGAATTATAGAAGATCCCAGTAATCCCATTAAAAAAATTAATGCAATAGCGCTTCCTATAACAATGAACGGATCTATAACAGGACTAACAATGGTTCCGAAAATGCTGAAAAAAGATCCTACTAAATCAATCAGTTTATAAACCACAAAGGCTGTAATTGCTACGGGAACCGTAATAATTAAACCTTGAATAAAATAACGTAAAATCTTTTTCATTTGTGTTTATTATTGAAAACAAAATTAGGCAAATAATGCTTTGGCACGGTGAATAAATAATATACAACTCCCGCCCGTATATTAATACAAACAAAATATACCACTATGGCGCTAGCCCAATGCATGGTGGTCAAATATTGTTATCTTGCAGTTAATTTTCCTGATAAAATAAACATGCCGGATTTGTGTTATTGCACCGCGCCGGATTTTAACGATAATTTGGTTTCATAAATATTTTTTTTTCGAATTTTATCTATTACTTTTAAGGAAAATTTTAATCGGACAAAAAAAGATAAATGGTTATTGCGTTTTTATTTATTTTTAACCCAAATATTAACAACTAAATAATCGTATAATTTACAAATAATACAACTAATAATTCTTTATTGGTATCGTAAAACCTTTTATCTCATTTATCGTAAATGAGTGAGTTTTTTAGTTTAAAAAAGGCTGCATTATGAATGAAATAGAAATAATAAAAGGCTGTTTGAAAAATAATCGTGAAAGTCAAAAGGCTTTATACGATCACTATTATAATAAAATGCTGGGTGTTTGTTTACGCTATTCAAAAGATATTGATGAAGGTAAAGCAATTCTTCACCAAGGCTTTTTTAAAGTATTTGCTAATCTAAAAAATTTTAAGGCAAATGAGTCTTTGGAAAGCTGGATAAAAAAAATGATGATAAATGCATCAATTGATTATTTAAATAAAAATAAACAAAACTTAATTGTGAGCACCTTTAATGCAAATAAAAAGGCCGTTAATACGTTAGATGATATTGGTGATGATGAGCTCATTTTACATGTTGAAAAAGAAGAAATTTTAAAAGCTGTTCAGGAGCTCACTCCAGCATACCGAAAAGTATTCAACCTTTTTGTAATTGAAGGATACTCTCACAAACAAATCTCTGAAATGCTTGATATTAGCGAAGAAACTTCAGAATCTAACCTTTCTAAAGCAAAATTCAATTTGCGTAAAAACATACAGCAAATAATAAAAAACGCAGATGGCAAATAAAAATTATAACGGTAAGCTTGACGAGTTAATTAAACAAACGTTAAGTGATATTGAAGCACCTTACGATACTGCCGATTGGCCGCAAATGGAAAGTATGCTGTGGGCTGCTCCAAAATCAAAATCGTTTACATACAACCTCAAACTGTCAGCTATATTTGATGCGCTGAAAAATATTCCTAAATCAAAGTCCGTTAAGCTTATATTTTCGCCTTATCTTCTTATTGGTTTGATAATAATAGCTGGAGCTTATTTACTTTACAATGTATTAAATTCTTCTAAAAACAATACAAATTCAACACCTCAAAACACCGAAGTAAAAGCCGTAAACGCTGACACTATAAATACTGCATCAGCTCCCGCTCCTGCACCTGATGTTATAAATGAAGGAAATGAAATAGAACTGCCTGCCGACACAATAGATAACCTATCTTCTGCCAGCGAAAAAAATTCAGAAAAAACTGATGATGAAGAGGTTGTGAAAACAGAAAGTGCCGTTCAAAAAGAAACTAATGCAGTTGAAAAAAACGTGAAAGAAAAAACCGACAATAAAAAGGATTCAAAGAAAAAGGAAAAAAATATTAATAAGGAAAACCCACCCGCTTTGATTGAAACGCCCGAGACAACAAAAGAAAATACTGATCAATCAAAAGAAAACACTCAGGAGCAGGAAGAAGGTAAAAATCAGCCTGATAATTTTATTGGCAGGAATAATTTCCTTTTGCACAATGTCAACTCTGACAGCATTAAAAGGTTTAAAAGCCAACAACCTAAAGATTCATTGAAAAAACATGATTAAGCCTGTCTAATCAAGCCTAACCCAAATAATAACATTTCATTTCAAACACGGTGAAATCAGCCGTTTATATTAAACTATACAACAGAAGTCACCTAAATTTCATGATCAAAGCTGAACTATGTTCTGCAGCGAAAAGCCTTTTCTTTTTCTAAAACATTGAAGCGCAAAGCCGGCCCACTTAACTTTTCATGAAATGGGACTCCCAATAAAACTGATTTTACTAAATATTATTTATTTTATAGATGCAACTTTAGTTATCAATGTTTTAGTTTTTCTACCGCATTATTTTCTTTAGGCGTGTATTCAATCCCCATTGATTCCGGCTTGTTGTATGCTTTAGGATATAAATATTTACCTCTCTCCCCTGAAGCTTTTTCTACTTCAGGAACAATTCGGTTCTGGTCGGCATAAGGATCTTTTCTTACCCCTGTTACCTGCCAGCTCACCTTTATGTTGGGCTTATCGGTTTTTATTTCAAAAGTATTATTTGAAACTTCTTTACTAATTCGGGCCTGTGCAAATTGATTTGCATCAAT